>NZ_JBICMC010000004.1:0-117528 GCF_043106005.1 Pseudomonas sp. GLN_2
AACCGCTTTCGATCATTTGATCGCAGCCCTTTCAGCTTTTGCCTTCACTACTTAACTCATTGAATCTCAAGGAGTTTTTCGTTCCGATGTCGCTGGAAGTGGGGCGCATTATAAGGGGATTCGAAAGCCCGTCAACCTCTAATTTCAGGAAACCTTAATATTGCTGAAAACAAAGCGGGGAGGCCTACCGGCCTCCCCGCTTCTATATAGCTACACCATCCAGGCAATCACTCAGCCTTGAGGGTAACCCGGCCAAACGACTTCTTGCCCGCCTGGCACACATGGGTAGCACCAAGGACAAACATGAAGTCCTTGTCGACCACTGCACCATCAACTTTCACCGCGCCGCCATTCAGCAAGTCTCGCGCCTGTGCCGAGTTCTTGACCAGCCCAGCCCGGTTCAGCACCGCAGCAATTGGCAGGTCTTCCGCCGCAGTCACTTCGATCTCCGGCAAGTCTTCCGGCAGCTCGCCTTCCTTCATACGGTTACCGGCAGCACGGTGAGCATTGGCGGCAGCCTCCTCACCATGGAAGCGCGCCACAATTTCTTCCGCCAGCTTGATCTTGATGTCACGTGGGTTGGCGCCATTGGCAACATCGGCCCGGAACTGCTCGATTTCTTCCATCGAACGGAAGCTCAGCAGCTCGAAGTAACGCCACATCAGGGTATCCGGGATCGACACCAGCTTGCTGTACATCACCCCTGGTGCTTCCTGGATGCCGACATAGTTGCCCAGCGACTTCGACATCTTCTTCACGCCGTCGAGCCCTTCGAGCAGCGGCATGGTCACGATGTTCTGCGCTTCCTGGCCATAAGACCGCTGCAGCTCACGCCCCATCAGCAGGTTGAACTTCTGGTCGGTACCGCCCAGCTCGACGTCCGCTTTCAGCGCTACCGAGTCGTACCCCTGTACCAGCGGATAGAGGAACTCGTGAATGGCAATCGGCTGATTGGTGGTGTAACGCTTGTCGAAGTCATCACGCTCCAGCATGCGCGCGACGGTGTACTGCGAAGCCAGGCGAATGAAATCGGCAGGGGTCAGCTTGTCCATCCACGTGGAGTTGAACGCGACTTCAGTCTTGGCCGGGTCAAGAATCTTGAACACCTGCTGCTTGTACGTCTCGGCGTTCTCCAGCACCTGTTCGCGGGTCAGCGGCGGGCGCGTGGCGCTCTTGCCACTCGGGTCGCCGATCATGCCGGTGAAGTCACCGATCAGGAAGATGACCTGGTGGCCCAGATCCTGGAACTGGCGCAGCTTGTTGATCAGCACCGTGTGACCCAGGTGCAGGTCCGGAGCGGTCGGGTCGAAGCCGGCCTTGATGCGCAGAGGTTGGCCGCGCTTGAGCTTCTCCACCAGTTCCGACTCGACCAGTACTTCTTCCGCACCGCGCTTGATAAGCGCCAGCTGCTCTTCAACCGACTTCATAGACAAACCCGCAAGGCTCAGATTCAGGGGGAGCCAACCATACAAGATCGGCCGTCAAATACAAGTTTCGCAAAGGAATGTGACCCGAACACAGGCTTGCGGCGTCTACGCGCCCTTGCGTGAAAATGGATTTGGTTATATTTTATACAGTTATTTCATCTTCATCATGTCATTCATCTTTTCCATTTCACCTTTTTCAAAGTCACCTTGCCCATGACCAACGAACCGCCTAAAGCGCCCCCGCTTTATCCGAAGAGCCATCTGTTGGCCGCCAGCGGCATCGCCGCCCTGCTCAGCCTGGCTTTGCTGGTATTTCCTTCCAGCGAAGTGGAAGCCAAGAAAACTACCCTCAACCTCGAGCTCGAAAGCCCTGCCGAGCAGCTGAAAGACGAATCCCGCGCCGCGCCCCTGCTGCAAAGCGAAGGTGAGCAAGGCTCGCCTTTCGCCCAGATCGAAGAGGCTACACCCGAAACACAGAAGGCCGATCAGCAGGCCCCGGCCGCCGAACCGGTTGCCGAGGCCGCCAAGGAGCCTGGCCACCGCGAAGTCACCGTGGCCCGCGGCGATACCCTGTCCACCCTGTTCGCCAAGGTCGGCCTGCCCGCCAATGCTGTGCATGACTTGCTGGCCAGCAACAAGCAGGCCAAGCAATTCAGCCAGCTCAAGCACGGCCAGGTCTTGCAGTTCGAGCTCGACAAGGATGGCCAGCTGGCCAGTCTGCACAGCAAAGTCAGCAACCTCGAAACCATTCGCCTGACCAAAACCGCCAAGGGCTACACATTCAACCGTGAAATCAGCAAGCCGGTGATACGCACCGCCTATGCCCACGGCGTGATCAAGAGCTCGCTGTCAGCTTCCGCCCAGCGCGCCGGCCTGTCCCACAGCATGACCATGGACATGGCCCGCGTGCTGGGTTACGACATCGACTTCGCCCAGGATATTCGCCCAGGCGACGAGTTCGACGTGGTCTACGAACAGAAGGTGATGGACGGCAAGGTCGTTGGCACCGGTAACATCCTCTCTGCGCGCTTCACCAACCGCGGCAAAACCTACACTGCCGTGCGCTACACCAACAAGCAGGGCAACACTACCTACTACACCGCCGACGGCAACAGCCTGCGCAAGGCATTCATCCGTACCCCGGTGGACTTCGCCCGCATCAGCTCGCGCTTTTCCGCCGGTCGCAAGCACCCCATCCTGAACAAGATCCGCGCCCACAAAGGCGTCGACTACGCGGCCCCACGAGGTACGCCGATCAAGGCAGCCGGTGACGGTCGCATCGAACTGGCCGGGCGCCGTGGTGGCTACGGCAATACCGTGATCATTCAGCATGGCAACCGCTACAAGACGCTGTATGGCCACATGCAGGGCTTTGCCAAAGGCATCAAGACCGGCAGTACGGTCAAACAGGGCCAGATCATTGGCTACATCGGTACTACCGGCCTGTCCACCGGCCCACACCTGCACTACGAGTTCCAGGTCAACGGCGTGCACGTCGACCCGCTGAGCCAGAAGGTGCCAATGGCTGACCCGATTGCCAAGAACGAGCGTCAGCGCTTCCTGCAGCAGAGCCAGCCGCTGATTGCCCGCATGGATCAGGAAAAGGCCACCCTGCTCGCAGCGAACAAGCGCTAAGCCATGGCGCTCTACCTGGGGGTGATGTCCGGTACCAGCCTCGATGGCCTGGATATCGCCCTGATCGAACAAGGCGAGCAGCTTGAACTGCTCGCCACCCACTACCTGCCCATGCCCCCGGACCTGCGCAAGGACCTGCTGGCCCTATGCAGCAGCGGCACTGACGAGATTGCCCGTGCCGCACTGGCGGAAAACCGCTGGGCCAGCCTGGCCGGCGAAGGTATCCGCCAACTGCTGGCTCGCCAGGGACTGAAGCCCGAAGCCATTCGCGCTATTGGCAGCCACGGCCAGACCATTCGCCATGAACCGTCCCGCGGCTTTACTGTGCAGATCGGTAACCCCGCACTGCTCGCCGAGCTGACCGGCATCAGCGTGGTCGCCGACTTCCGCCGTCGCGATGTGGCTGCCGGCGGCCAGGGCGCGCCACTGGTACCGGCCTTCCACGAAACCCTGTTCAGCCAGCTTGGCCGACGCCTGGCAATCCTCAACGTAGGCGGTTTCAGCAACCTCAGCCTGATCGAGCGGGACAAGCCAGTTCATGGGTTCGATTGCGGCCCGGGGAACGTGCTGCTGGATGCCTGGATCGAGCGCGAGCACGGCCACGCCTACGATGCAGATGGCGCCTGGGCTGCCTCGGGTGTGGTTCAGCCCGGGTTGCTCAGCGCACTGATGGCTGACCCGTTCTTTGCCGGCAGTGGCCCCAAGAGTACCGGCCGCGAGGTGTTCAACCTGCCTTGGCTGGATCGCCACCTGGCCAAACTGCCGGCATACCGGGCCCAGGACGTGCAGGCGACGCTGCTGGAGCTGACCGCACGCAGCATCATCGATTCGCTTGGCAAAGCCCAGCAAGGCACCGAGGCGCTGTTGGTCTGTGGTGGGGGCGCCCGCAACGGCGCGCTGATGGCCCGTCTTGGCCAGCTGCTACCGGCGGCCCGTGTCGCAAGCACTGGCGCCTATGGCGTAGACCCGGACTGGGTCGAAGCCATGGCCTTCGCCTGGCTGGCTCACTGCTGCCTGGAGGGTATCGCCGCCAACCGCCCCAGCGTCACTGCCGCCAAGGGCCTACGCGTACTGGGCGCGATCTACCCGGCATAGCCACTACGCCAAAAAGCAAAACGCCGCGCAATTGCGCGGCGTTTTCGTATGCCCAGCCCTTAGATCGAGAACGACGATCCGCAACCGCAGGTGGTCGCGGCATTCGGGTTCTTGATCACAAAGCGCGAGCCTTCCAGGCCTTCCTGATAGTCCACCTCGGCACCCGCCAGGTACTGGAAGCTCATCGGGTCGACCACCAGGGAAACGCCCTCGCGCTCGACAATGGTGTCATCTTCGGCCACGTCTTCATCGAAGGTGAAGCCGTACTGGAAGCCCGAGCAACCGCCACCGGTAACGAACACTCGCAGCTTCAGACGCTCATTGCCTTCCTCATTGACCAGGTTCTTCACCTTCTGGGCTGCCCCGTGGGTAAATTCCAGACCGGTAGGGGTGAAGGTTTCGACGCTCATGTTGATTCTCCCGGCGCGGTAGCCGCCATAAAACTCGATGACGCGCATTATCCGCTTTCCCGAGAAAATCGGTCAAGAATTGTGCGGCTTTAGTCGCGACCTGCAAAAAGGCCCGCACGACGCGGGCCTTTTCCAATGCTGGCGGCCTTACGGCAGCAAGCCGGCATGGGACAGGCCCATGCGTTCATCCAGCCCGAACAGGATGTTGAGGTTCTGCACCGCCTGGCCGGAGGCGCCCTTGACCAGGTTGTCGATCACCGACAGCACCACCACCAGGTCACCACCCTGCGGGCGATGAACGGCAATGCGGCAGACGTTGGCACCACGCACGCTGCGGGTTTCCGGATGGCTGCCTGCTGGCATCACGTCGACGAACGGTTCATCGGCGTAGCGTTTCTCGAACAGCGCCTGCAGGTCGACCGAGGTATCGACCACGTTTGCGTACAGGGTGGCGTGGATACCACGGATCATAGGCGTCAGGTGCGGCACGAACGTCAGGCCAATATCCTTGCCTGCGGCCAGGCGCAAACCCTGGCTGATTTCTGGCAAGTGACGATGCCCCTTGACTGCATAGGCCTTCATGCTCTCGCCGGCTTCGCAGAACAGCGAACCGACCGCGGCGCCACGGCCAGCACCGCTGACACCCGACTTGCAGTCGGCGATCAGGCGCGACGCGTCGGCCAGGCCCGCTTCCAGCAGCGGCAGGAAGCCCAGCTGGGTGGCAGTCGGGTAGCAACCCGGCACAGCGATCAGGCGCGCCTGGCGGATCTTCTCGCGGTTCACTTCTGGCAGGCCGTATACCGCGTCCTTGAGCAGCTCAGGCGCGCCATGGGGCTGGCCATACCATTTGCCCCACTCGGCGGCATCCTGCAGGCGGAAGTCGGCAGACAGGTCGATCACCTTGGTGCCGGCCGCCAGCAGCTCACCGGCCAGGGCGTGGGCAACACCATGCGGGGTGGCGAAGAACACCACATCACAGGCCCCCAGAGCCTTGCTGTCCGGCACGCTGAACGCCAGCCCGTCATAGTGGCCGCGCAGGTTCGGGTACATGTCCGCCACCGCCACGCCCGCCTCGGAGCGCGAAGTAATGACCGCCACTTCGGCCTGTGGATGCTGTGCCAGCAGACGCAACAGTTCGACGCCGGTGTAACCCGTGCCGCCGACGATACCGACCTTGATCATAACGCTTGCCCCTTATCAACGAGCCGTCTGGAAAGCGCACGATAATAGGGGCGCATGGCGCCTGTAACAACTCTTCGGGTGACCCTTCGGGCGCTTGACCACTACTATCTGACGACCGTGATTATCTGAAGGAACTCCCTCCATGCTTTACCTATGGATCAAAGCGCTGCATATCGTCAGCGTGGTCTGCTGGTTCGCCGGCCTGTTCTACCTGCCCAGGCTGTTCGTCTACCACGCCCAGAGCCAGGACAGCATCAGCCAGGAACGCTTTGCGACCATGGAGCGCAAGCTGTACCGCGGCATCATGAATCCGGCGATGATCGCCACCTACGTTTTTGGCGCCTGGATGCTGTACCTCACCCCTGGCTGGCTGAGCCAGGGGTGGCTGCATGCCAAGCTCACCCTGGTGATCCTGCTGACCGGCTACCATCACGTGTGCGGTGCCCAGCGCAAACGCTTCGCCAATGGCACCAACACCCGCAGCCACGTCTACTATCGCTGGTTCAACGAAGTGCCCGTGCTGATCCTGCTGGGTATCGTCATTCTGGTGGTGGTGAAACCGTTCTGACATAGCCACCCGCTCAAGGAGCCTTGCCATGTCGCTACCTGCATCGCTCGAACAACGCCTGCGGCTGCCCGTGGTTGCCGCGCCGATGTTCCTCATCTCCAACCCCCAACTGGTGCTGGCCTGCTGCGCCAGCGGCGTGGTTGGCAGTTTCCCGGCACTGAACCAACGCGACAGCGCTGGCTTCAAGGCTTGGCTGGAAGAGATCGAGGCAGGCCTGGCTCAACTGCAGGCGCCAGCGCCCTACGCCGTCAACCTGATCGTCCACCCGACCAACCCACGCCTGCAGGCCGACTTGGCCTTGTGCGTCGCACACCGTGTACCAATCGTTATCACCAGCCTGGGGGCAGTAAAGGAAGTGGTCGATGCCGTACACGGCTACGGCGGCCTGGTGCTCCACGATGTCACCACCCGCCGGCATGCCGAAAAAGCCGCCGAAGCGGGTGTCGATGGCCTTATCGCCGTCGCCGCAGGCGCAGGCGGCCATGCCGGCACCTGGAGCCCGTTCGCCCTGGCCGCAGAAATTCGCCAGTTCTTCGACAAGACCCTGCTGCTGGCAGGTTGCATTAACCACGGCCACGAAATCCTGGCCGCACAACTGCTGGGGGCGGACTTGGCGTACATGGGCACGCGCTTCATCGCCACCACAGAAAGCCAGGCTCAGGGCGCCTACAAACAGATGCTGCTGGATGCCCATGCCGCCGACATCATCCACACACCCGTGGTGTCCGGCATCCCCGCCAGCTTCCTGCGCCAGAGCCTGGAGCAGGCCGGCTACGACATAAACACCCTCAAGGGGGGGCAGGTTCAAGGCAAGCTCAAACCGATCGATGACGAAGCCAAGGCCTGGAAGACCGTATGGTCAGCGGGCCAGGGCGTCGGAGCCATCCATGACCTGCCAAGCGCCAGCGCTTTGATCGAGCGCCTGCATGGCGAGTACCGACAAGCCCTGGAACGCTGCCAGGTTTTGCGCGCCCGCGCCTTGTAGCAAAAGGCAACACCTTGCACGGGCAAGTTGTACACTAGGCGCCCTCTTCCGCCCCCAGGAGCCTTGCATGACCCGTTACGCCATGATCACTGGTGCTTCCAGCGGCCTGGGCCTGGCCTTGGCGGAAGCGCTGGCACGGCGCGGGCGCAACCTGATCCTGGTGGCACGCCAACGAGAAACGCTGGAGCCTGTCGCCATCGAACTGACCCAGCGTTTCGGTGTCGAGGTGCTGTTCCGCGCCTGCGACCTCAGCCAGCCGTTGCGCCTTTCAGGCTTCGTGCTAGAGCTCGAAGAAGGTGAGCGGCGTAT
This sequence comes from Pseudomonas sp. GLN_2, assembly GCF_043106005.1. Classification (NCBI taxonomy): domain Bacteria; kingdom Pseudomonadati; phylum Pseudomonadota; class Gammaproteobacteria; order Pseudomonadales; family Pseudomonadaceae; genus Pseudomonas; species Pseudomonas sp. GLN_2. The sequence continues at coordinate 7,612 of NZ_JBICMC010000004.1, forward strand.
CGATTTGCTGGTCAACTGCGCGGGCTTGCGCACCTATGGGCCGTTCCTGGCCCATGAATGGGCCGACGAACAGGATCTGCTGGAAGTCAACGTGCTGGCCCTGAGCCGCCTGTGCCACGCCATCGGTAACCTGATGGCTGTGCAGGGTGGCGGGCAGATTCTCAACGTCGCCGGCCTGGCCGGGGTGGCGCCTGGCCCATGGATGGCCGCCTATGCCGCCAGCAAGGCCTATGTGCTGAGCTTTTCCCAGGCCCTGCGCGAAGAACTCAAGCGCACCGGCATCAAGGTCTCTGTACTGTGCCCTGGCCCGGTACGTTCCGCACGCCGGCGCATTGCGCGGCTCGATGGCAAGCCGCGCTGTCTCAGCCCCGAGGAAGTGGCGCTGTACACCGTGCGGGCACTGGACAAGAACCGCGCACTGATCATGCCTGGCCGGCGCAACCGCTGGCTGGCGTTTGCCCCGCGCCTGCTGCCGCGCTGGCTGGTGCGCAAGCTGGCCGGGGTCATCCACCGCCGCTATTGCCCAGTCGGCATGGAATAGCCACTGGGCGAGCGGCGCCCGGCTGAGTACACTCGGCCCGACCCTCACCATGGAGCAAGTGCTGTGGACGATTTATTCACCAGGATCATCAACCGGGAAATCCCGGCCAAGATCATCTACGAGGACGACCAGGTTCTGGCGTTCCACGATATCGCCCCTCAGGCGCCCGTGCATTTTCTGGTCATTCCGAAAAAGCACATTCGCACCCTCAACGACCTGACCGAAGCTGACAAAGGCCTGGCTGGCCACATCTTGTTCACCGCCCAGCGCCTGGCCAAGGAACTTGGCTGCGATGATGGTTTCCGCGTGGTCATGAACTGCAACGAGCAGGGCGGCCAGACCGTCTACCACATCCATATGCACGTGCTTGGCCAGCGCCAGATGAACTGGCCACCGGGCTGACCCACGGCAAGCGACCCCGCCGCTATTGCGGTAAACTGTCGGGCACATTCTTGCGGAGGTGCCCGATGGCTACCGAACGTCACTACTCGCCGCTCGACCGCTTGTTGCTGCAGGCCGATACCGCCATGCGCACCTTGCTGCCTTTCAGCGGCCAACCCGCCCGGCCATCGCCGGCCATCGTCCAGCCAGACGTTGACCTGGACGAGCAACAGGCCCGCCATATTGCCGGGCTGATGCGCATCAACCATACCGGTGAAGTCTGCGCCCAGGCGTTGTACCAAGGCCAGGCCCTGACCGCCAAGCTGCCCGAAGTGCGCAAGGCCATGGAGCATGCCGCTGAGGAAGAAATCGACCACCTGGCCTGGTGCGAGCAGCGCATTCGCCAGCTGAACAGCCACCCTAGCGTGCTCAACCCTCTGTTCTACGGCATGTCGTTCGGCATCGGCGCACTGGCCGGGCTGGTCAGCGACAAGGTCAGCCTGGGCTTCGTCGCCGCTACCGAACATCAGGTGTGCAAGCACCTCGACGAGCACCTGGAGCAGCTCCCGCACGAAGATGAAAAATCCCGGGCCATTCTCGAGCAGATGCGCATCGACGAAGAGCAGCACGCCGAGTCTGCACTGGAAGCCGGTGGTTATCGCTTCCCGGCCCCCGTCCGCTTTGGCATGAGCTTGCTGGCCAAGGTCATGACCAAGAGCACATACCGCATCTGAAGGCATCACCATGACGGATCGATTCGACGCCAAGGACCTGGCGCGCGCCGTGCAAGCAGGCATTCTCCAACCAGGCCAGGACCAAAGCCTGTTGGCATTCCTGCTCCAACAACCCGCACCACGTGGCAGCTTTCAGCTGGCCCATGTTGCCTTCTACTTTGGCGCCATGCTGATCATGGCGGCAATGGGCTGGTTGCTCACCGAGGCCTGGATGAGCCTCGGTGACGGCGCGCTGTTGATCATCGCCAGCCTCTATATCCTGCTGATCACCTTGTTCGCCCTCAATCTGCAACGCCGCGCCCAGCCCGTCGCCGCTGGCGTGCTGGCAGCAGTAGCCATCAGCATCGTGCCGCTGGCGGTATTCGCTATCGAACGCATGCTCGGCTGGTGGCCACTGGACGATGCGCAGGCTGACTACCACCAATACTACACCTACGTGCAAGGCGGCTGGCTGGCGATGGAAGCAGCCACGGTGCTTGCCGGGCTGCTAATGCTTCGGCTGATCCCCTACCCGTTCGTCGTCATGCCAATGGCCGTGGCCTTGTGGTTCATGTCGATGGACCTTAGCGAGTGGTTCTTCGGCTCACCGTTCAGTTGGGAGCAGCGTCGCCACGTATCCCTTTGGTTTGGGCTGGGCTTGCTGGTGGTTTTCCTCGTGATAGACGGCCGCACGCGTGAGGACTACGCCCGTTGGGGTTACCTCGCCGGGCTGGCAGCATTCTGGGGCGGGTTGACGCTGCTGGACAGCGGCAGTGAGTTGGGCAAGGCCATGTACTGCCTGATCAACATTGCGCTGATGGGCATGGCGGTGCTGCTGCGTCGGCCGGTGTTCATGGTGTTTGGTGCGCTGGGGGTGGCGGCTTATCTGGGATATCTGTCGTACGAGGTGTTTGCCCAGTCGTTGCTGTTCCCGGTGGTGCTAACCATGATCGGGCTGGGGGTTATCTGGCTTGGCCTGGTTTACCAAAAGCGCCGGGAACGGTTGAGCCAGGCGCTAAGAAGCAGTCTTCCGCAATGGTTGCGGATGGCCCTTCCGGCCCTGCGCGACTGAAGCTCGCCCAGGCCGCAGGTGGGAGCGGGCTCACCCGCTTCCACAAGGGCTGCAAAGCGGCCCCGGAATCTCAGCCTTAACCCAGCTCTACGATTTCATACCCATGGGTAATCTCAACCCCGGCACGCTCGAGCATGATCGAAGCCGAGCAATACTTTTCCGCCGACAGCTCCACCGCCCGCTTGACCTGCGCCTCTTTCAGCCCACGCCCCTTCACCACGAAGTTCATGTGAATCTTGGTGAACACCTTCGGGTCTTCGCTGGCGCGCTCTGCCTCCAGAAATGCCTCGCAGCTTTCCACCGCCTGGCGCGACTTCTTCAGGATGCTGACCACGTCAAAGCTGCTGCAGCCACCCAGGCCCAACAGCAGCATTTCCATCGGGCGCACACCCAGGTTGCGGCCACCGGCCTCGGGCGGGCCATCCATCACGACGACATGGCCGCTCCCCGATTCGCCGAGGAACATCGCCTCACCGGCCCACTGGATACGTGCCTTCATCTACCTGGACTCCTGATTTTCGGAAAAGGGTGTCAGCTTAGACCTTGTGCGGCTGTGGGAAAAGTACGTGACGTGTCGGTTTACTACCGAAACATACCGTAGTGTCTGATAAGCTGGCGCCAAATGACTGGCGCTTTCCGCCAGCCAGCCTCTATAAAAAGCCTATGCCTCGTATCGAACAGGATTTCGTGATGGTCGCCTCTGCCCTACCCGCCAAGATCAAGAACATCGACAAACTGCTGGTGCATTGCCAGCGCCGCCGCTACACCGCCAAAAGCAACATCATCTGCGCCGGCGACCGGGCCGAGACACTGTCGTTCATCATCAAGGGTTCGGTAACCATCATCATCGAGGACGACGACGGCCATGAAATGATCATCGCCTACCTCAACAATGGCGATTTCTTTGGCGAGTTAGGCCTGTTCGAGCCCGTTGATGGCGAGCAGCAGCGCAGTGCCTGGGTACGCGCCAAGACCGAATGCGAAGTGGCCGAAATCAGCTACGAAAAGTTTCGCGAACTGGCGCGCCAGGACCCTGAAATCCTCTACGCCCTGGGCAGTCAAATGGCCCAGCGCCTGCGCAACACTACGCGCAAGGTTGGCGATTTGGCATTTTTCGACGTGACCGGGCGAGTTGCCCGTTGCCTGCTGGAACTGTGCAAGCAGCCCGACGCCATGACCCACCCCGATGGCATGCAAATCAAGATTACCCGTCAGGAAATCGGCCGAATCGTCGGTTGCTCTCGGGAAATGGTCGGCCGCGTTCTCAAGGACCTCGAGGAACGCAGCCTGGTGCAGGTCAAGGGCAAGACCATGGTGGTATACGGTACCCGCTAGTCCTTGGGCAACTCGGCCAGCACCTTGGCGTAGGCCTGCGAAAGGCGCTCGAACCAGGGCGCTGCCGGCGCCACTTCGTGCAAGGCGATGTGCGCTTCGGCGCGACAGCGTTGCTCCAGCTCACAGCACTCGTTGAAGCGGTTGACCGCCGCCACCATCGACTCACGCTCGTTGTCCAGCAGCAGCGCACCGTGCACCAGCACCACAGGGCGCTTGCCACCCAGGCCCTGACGCCAGCGCTGGGCGGTACCCACCAGTTTGCGGCCATTGAGGTTGACGTTGTAGCGGCCATCGCAGAAGGCCCCGTCGATTTCCCCGACTGACGCTACCCCGCCCCACTCGCGCAGCACGTCGCACAGCGGCAGACACAGGCGCTCGTAGGCATTTTCGATACGGCCGTGGTCGCCTTCACTGCGCGGCGCGGCGTAGACCAGTGCAACGTTCACCGTCGAATGCGACTGAGGCACCGGCTCACCGCCAGTTTCTCGCAGCAGCACCGGCCAGCCAGCAATAGCCAATTCCGCGCAGGCGACCTCGAAGTTGCCCAGCCGACTCATGCGCCGAGGCATAACCAGCGCGTGGTCGGTGGGGCGCCAGAACAGCACACCATTCTCGCGTTCGCCGCGGCAGACGGCGGCCAGCAGTTCCTGCTCGGCGTGCAGGCCTTGTTCGACGCTCAGGGCCAGGGGTTGATCGGTCATTGATCCACCTATGATGTTGATTTCAAGGGCCTCTTCGCGGGTAAACCCGCGCCTACAACAGGGCGCGTCCCCGTGTAGGGGCGGGCTTGCCCGCGACGCGGCCATTACAGGTACAAAAAAGCCGGCAAAAACGCCGGCTTCATTTGATCAGTCCAGTTGCTGAACAGTCTTCTTCACCTGCTCGGGGAAAAACAGCCGCTGTAATTCCAGGCCAGGCTGCTCGGCGCGCATGAACGCCTCTCCCACCAGGAACGAGTAAACCTCGTTGATTGCCATCAGCTCCACATCGGCCCGGTTGAGAATACCGCTTTCGGTAATCGCCAGACGGTCACGCGGAATGCGCGGCAGCAGGTCAAGGGTGGTTTCCAGGCTGACCTCGAAGGTGTGCAGGTTGCGGTTGTTCACCCCAACCAGCGGTGTATCCAGGGTTTTAAGCGCGCGCTCCAGTTCATCGCCATCGTGCACTTCTACCAGCACGTCGAGGCCGACGTCCTTGGCGGTGGCCGCCAGTTCAGCCATCTTCACGTCATCCAGCGCCGACACGATCAGCAGTACGCAATCTGCGCCCAGGGCCCGGGCTTCGACGATCTGGTAAGGGTCGACCATGAAGTCCTTGCGGATCACCGGCAGCGAAACCGCCGCGCGGGCCTGCTGCAAGTACTCATCGGCACCCTGGAAATAATCGACATCGGTCAACACCGACAGGCAGGTGGCCCCGCCCTTCTCGTAGCTGACCGCGATTTCCGCTGGCACGAAGTGCTCGCGGATCACGCCCTTGCTTGGCGACGCTTTCTTGATTTCGGCAATCACCGCTGGCTGCTTGCGCTTGGCCTGCTCGATCAGCGCGTTGGCGAAGCCTCGCGGGGCGTCAGCGGCCTTGGCCAGGCCCTCCAGTTCGGCGAGGCTGACGCGCGCACTGCGCTCGGCCACTTCCTGAAACTTGCGGGCAATGATCCTTTCCAGCACCGTCGGCACACTCATGCTTCGTTCTCCACCTTGAATACTGCAGTAAAGGCACCCAATTCCTGCAGCTTTTCCCAGGCTAAGCCGGTGTGCAGTACATCATGGGCCAGTTCTACACCGGCTTTCAGGCTCATGGCATGGTCAGCCGCATACAGCGCCGCGCCAGCATTAAGCACGATCATCTCGGCGGCCTTCTGACCGTTCTCGGTCTTGCGCCGGCCCAGCGCATCGCGGATCAACTCCAGCGAAGCCTGAGGGCTCTCGACAGCCAGGCCATGAAGGCTCTGGCTCTTCATGCCGAGGTCTTCCGGCTCTACCCAATATTCAGTGATTTCGCCGTTTTTCAGTTCGGCAACGAAGGTGGGTGCAGCCAGGCTGAACTCGTCCAGACCATCCTTCGAGTGCACGACCAGCACATGCTTGCTCCCCAGGCGCTGCAGTACCTCAGCCAGCGGGCGGCAAAGGGTTTGCGCGAACACACCGACCACCTGGTGCTTCACTCCGGCCGGATTCGTAAGCGGGCCGAGCATATTGAACAAGGTGCGCAACCCCAGTTCTCGACGTGGGCCAGCGGCATGTTTCATGGCCGAGTGGTGACTTTGCGCGAACATGAAGCCGATGCCCAGGCTGTCGATGCAGCGTGCCACTTGAGTCGGCGTCAGGTTCAGGTAGATGCCGGCAGCTTCCAGCAGGTCGGCACTGCCGCTCTTGCCCGATACTGCGCGGTTACCATGTTTGGCCACCGGGCAACCCGCCGCCGCCAGGACGAAGGACGAAGCGGTGGACACGTTGAAGATGTTGGCGCCATCACCACCGGTCCCGACAATATCGACGACACCATCGAGGCTTTGCAGCTCGACCTTTTCGGCCAGCTCACGCATCACCGACACCGCACCGACGATTTCGTCGATGCTTTCGCTTTTCATGCGCATGCCCATCAGGAAAGCGCCTATCTGCGCCTCGCTGCACTGACCGGTCATGATCTGGCGCATGACCTCGCGCATTTCTTCGGTAGTAAGGTCCAACTGGCCGACGATACGGCTCAACGCACTCTTGATATCCATGTTCGATCCTTAACGGCGGCCGCCGGTCTGCTTGAGGAAGTTGGCGAACAGTTCGTGGCCCTGCTCGGTCAGGATCGACTCAGGGTGGAATTGCACCCCTTCGATATTCAGCGTCTTGTGGCGCAGGCCCATGATCTCATCGACCGAACCGTCGGCATGGGAGGTCCAGGCGGTCACTTCCAGGCAGTCGGGCAAGGTTTCACGCTTTACCACCAGCGAGTGGTAACGGGTCACGGTCAGCGGGTTGTTAAGGCTGGCGAACACGCCCAGGTCGCGGTGATATACCGGGCTGGTCTTCCCGTGCATGACCTGGCGTGCACGTACAACGTCACCGCCAAAGGCCTGCCCGATTGACTGGTGGCCCAGGCATACGCCGAGGATTGGCAACTTCCCGGCGAAATGCAGGATGGCCTCGATGGACACGCCCGCCTCGCTTGGGGTGCACGGGCCCGGGGATACGACGATGCGCTCAGGGTTGAGGGCCTCGATCTGGGCGATGGTCAATTCGTCATTGCGAATGACCTTGACCTCGGCACCCAGCTCGCCAAGGTACTGAACGACGTTGTAAGTGAATGAGTCGTAATTGTCGATCATCAGTAACATGGTGTTAAACCTCTTGAATCTACTGACTTCATGATTCGAACCTTCCTGCACCAGCCACAGGCGCGGCTTTGCCACAACGGGCGGTAAACGAGAAGGCAAACGGGGGCGGGCCGGGCGGGCCGGCAGGAGATAAAGTCAGGCGCGCCAACGCCAACGGGCGTGGGCCTTGATTACGCGCATCAAGAGTTTGCTGACGATCAACACAGGATAGGTCTCGCTCATACGTCCCGGCACAGTAGCCTACCGGGGCGACGGGCGCAATATGCCTGTAAACACGGGGAAACGAATGGACTTGGGAGCGAAGCACTACGATTTGCTAAGGTCGATGGGGTTGTCCTGATAAAAACAAAGAAAAGGATGTTCCCTGATGCGAAAAGCCCCGTTATTGCGCTTTACCCTCGCTTCACTGGCCTTGGCCTGTAGCCAGGCGTTGGCCGGCCCTTCGCCCTATTCAACCCTCATCGTGTTTGGCGACAGCCTCGCCGATGCAGGGCAGTTTCCCGACCTGGGCGGCGGTACCCCAGGCGCGCGCTTCACCAACCGCGATGCCGACGGCAACTTCGCCCCAGTGTCACCGATGATCCTCGGTGGCCGGCTGGGCGTCGCGCCTGGCGACCTGAACCCGTCGACATCCATAGGCATCCAGCCCGATGGTAATAACTGGGCAGTTGGCGGGTACACCACCCAACAGATCCTGGACTCGATCACGACAACGTCCGAGACCGTCATCCCGCCAGGAAACCCCAATGCCGGGTTGGTGCTGCGCGAGCGCCCCGGCTACCTGGCCAACGGCCTGCGCGCCGACCCAAATGCCTTGTATTACCTGACAGGTGGCGGTAACGACTTCCTGCAGGGCCTGGTGAATAGCCCGGCCGACGCCGTAGCCGCCGGCGCCCGCCTGGCTGCCAGTGCCCAAGCCCTTCAGCAAGGAGGCGCGCGCTACATCATGGTCTGGCTGCTACCTGACCTCGGCCAAACGCCCAATTTCAGCGGCACGCCACAGCAAAACCCACTGTCACTGCTCTCCGCTGCGTTCAACCAGTCACTGATCAGCCAGCTAGGGCAGATCGATGCCCAGATCATCCCACTGAACATCCCTGTGCTGTTGAACGAGGCGCTGTCCAGCCCCAGTCAGTTCGGCCTGGCCAGCGACCAAAACCTGGTCGGCACCTGCTACAGCGGCGATAGCTGCGTGGAAAACCCGGTGTACGGGATCAACGGCACAACGCCAGACCCGACCAAACTGCTGTTCAACGACTCGGTCCACCCGACTATCGCGGGTCAGCAGCTGATTGCCGATTACGCCTACTCGATCCTCGCAGCCCCCTGGGAACTGACCCTGCTACCGGAAATGGCCCACGCCAGCCTGCGGGCTCATCAGGATGAGTTGCGCAATCAGTGGCAGACGCCTTGGCAAGCCGTTGGCCAATGGCAAGCCTTTGTCGCCAGTGGCGCTCAGGACCTGGACTTCGACGGCCAGCGCAGCGCGGCCAGCGGTGACGGCCGCGGCTACAACCTGACCGTGGGCGGCAGCTATCGCCTGAACGACGCCTGGCGCCTGGGCATGGCCGGCGGTGCGTACCGCCAGAAGCTGGAAGCTGGCGAACAGGATTCGGACTACAAGCTGAACAGCTATATGGCCAGCGCCTTCGCCCAATACCGTCAGGACCGCTGGTGGGCCGACGCGGCGCTGACCGCCGGACACCTGGACTACAGCGACCTCAAGCGTACCTTCGCCCTGGGCGTGAATGACCGCAGTGAAAAAGGCGACACCGACGGCGAGGCCTGGGCAATGTCCGGGCGGCTGGGCTACAACCTGGCGGCCGACACCAGCAACTGGCAGTTGGCACCTTTCATCAGTGCCGACTATGCGCGGGTGAAGGTGGATGGCTACGAAGAGAAGAGCGGGCGCTCGACGGCGCTTGGCTTCGATGACCAGGAGCGCACGTCACGTCGCCTGGGCGTGGGGCTGTTGGGCAGTGTGCAGGTACAGCCAAATACCCGGCTTTTTGCCGAGGTGGCGCAGGAGCATGAGTTCGAGGACGACCAGCAGGATGTGACAATGCACCTGACCAGCTTGCCAGCGAATGATTTCACCCTGACCGGGTATACGCCGCACAGCGACCTGACCCGGGCGAGCCTGGGTGTGAGCCATGAACTGGTGGCAGGGGTGCATTTGCGCGGGAACTACAATTGGCGCAAGAGTGATGAGTTGACGCAGCAGGGCGTTAGCGTGGGGGTTAGCGTGGACTTTTGAATTGCTGGGGGCCGCTTTGCGGCCCATTCGCGGGTGAACCCGCTCCTACACAACCTTGTAGGAGCGGGTTTACCTGCGAATGGGCTGCGCAGCAGCCCCCATCAATTTATCTGGCGGAAGTCTGCTCGGCCAACGCCACCGCACGGAACATCGCCCGGCGCTTGTTGATGGTTTCTTCCCATTCCAGCGCCGGCACCGAGTCGGCAACGATGCCGCCACCGGCCTGCACATGCAGCTCGCCATCCTTGATCACCGCAGTACGAATGGCAATTGCGGTATCCATGTTACCGTTCCAGGCAAAATAGCCGACAGCTCCGCCGTAAACCCCACGCTTGACCGGTTCCAGCTCGTCGATGATCTCCATCGCGCGGATCTTGGGCGCACCCGACAAGGTGCCAGCCGGCAGAATCGCCCGCAGTGCATCCATCGCCGTCAGGCCTTCCCGCAGCTGGCCGGTAACGTTGGAAACAATGTGCATCACGTTGGAGTAACGCTCGATCACCATCTTCTCGGTCAGGCGCACACTGCCGGTCGAAGACACACGGCCGACATCGTTGCGGCCCAGATCGATCAGCATCAGGTGCTCGGCAATTTCCTTGTCGTCCGACAGCAGGTCGTCTTCCAGCGCACGATCGGCCTCTTCGGTCGCACCACGCGGGCGAGTACCGGCAATCGGGCGCACGGTGACCAGGTTGTCCTCGACACGTACCAGCACTTCGGGCGAGCTGCCGACCACATGGAAGTCACCGAAGTTGAAGAAGTACATGTACGGCGTCGGGTTGAAGCAGCGTAGCGCGCGGTACAGGTCGATAGGCGCAGCCTTGAAGTCGATCGACATGCGCTGCGACGGCACCACCTGCATACAGTCCCCGGCCAGGATGTATTCCTTGATACGACCGACGGCGTTTTCGTAATCCTCGCGGGTGTAGCTGGAGCGGAACGCCGGCTCGGCCGCCTGCGGGCCGCTCAGGTCCAGGCCGCGGCGCGGGGTGATTGGCTGGCGCAAGGTTTCCAGCAAGCCTTGCAGACGTGCCTGGCCCTGTTCGAAGGCTTGATCTTCAGCGGGGTCGACCAACACGATGGCGTGCATCTTGCCCGCCAGGTTGTCGAACACCACCACCGCGTCGGACACCATCAGCAGGATATCCGGTACGCCCAGCGGGTCCGGGTTGGGGCTGGCGCCCAGGCGCTTTTCTACATAACGCACGCAGTCGTAGCCAAAGTAGCCAACCAGGCCGCCATTGAAACGCGGCAGGCCGGGGATATCGGCAACTTTGTAGCGGTCCTTGAAGGTTTCAACGAATGCCAGCGGGTCTTCGACCTCGCAGCTTTCCACCTCGACGCCATCGTGCAGGATGCTGACATGGTAGCCATGCACACGCATCACGGTGCGCGATGGCAAGCCGATCATCGAGTAACGGCCCCACTTCTCGCCGCCCTGCACCGATTCGAGCAGGTACGAGTTGGGCTGGTCAGCCATTTTCAGGTAGATCGACAGCGGCGTGTCGAAGTCGGCCAAGGTTTCACAGGCCAAGGGAATACGGTTGTAGCCGGCAGCGGCCAGGCGCAGGAATTCTTCGCGGTTCATGAGTAGTCTCGTGGCAAGCAGCAATAGGTCAGGCAAACGGACGGGCCGGCACACGCCGGCAGGCTGAAGTCAGGCGCGCCAACGCCAACGGGCCAAGGCCTTGATGACTTTCATCCAGAATTTGCCAGTAACCGCCACGGTGGACTCTCTGTCTTGTGAGGCTTGAAGGTCCGCCAACGTTATCCCAGTGGCCGGGTCTGCGCAACCGGGCAGCAATGCGCGCAGGTCGTCGATTACCAGGCTGGGGGATTCGTCGTCGATCGGCCGGCCATGGTTATAGCCGTAGGTCAGGCCCACGCATTGCACGCCAGCCGCCTTCGCCGCCTGCACGTCACTGCGCGAATCACCGACAAACAGGGACTGCTGCGGGGTAACACCGGCCATCTGCATGACGAACAGCAACGCCGCCGGGTCGGGCTTTTTCTGCGGCAGGGTGTCGCCACCAATGATCCAGCGGAAGAAATTACCGATCTTCATCTGGTCCAGCAGCGGGCCAACAAAGCGCTCAGGCTTGTTGGTAATCAGCGCCATCTCCACGCCCTGCTTGCGCAGCCAGCGCAGGGTGTCGCGCACGCCAGGATAAACCACGGTAAGTTCATGGCTTTCGGCATAAGCGTCCATGAACAGCGCCAGCGCCTGTTCTGCCAGCGCATCGTCCACGTCGGCATGGTCGATGCCGCCCGCCAACGCGCGGCGCACCAGTACCTGGGCGCCGTTGCCAACCCATTGGCGCACTGCCTCAAGGCCAGCAGGCGGGCGCCCCAGTTCGAGCAGCATGCGGTCCACGGCGGCGGCCAGGTCAGGCACGGAATCGATCAGGGTACCGTCCAGATCGAACATTACCAGCCTTGGCAGCGTCCCCGGGAACAGCTGCTCGAAGCCACTCATGGGCGGGCCAGGGCCAGTTCGGCGCGCATCTTGGCGATCACTTCCTGGTAGTCCGGGGCGTTGAAGATCGCCGAGCCGGCCACGAAAGTGTCGGCGCCAGCGGCAGCGATCTCGCGGATGTTGTTGACGTTCACGCCACCATCGATCTCCAGACGGATATCACGGCCACTGGCGTCGATCAGCGCACGCGCTTCGCGCAGCTTGTCGAGGGTGCCGGGGATGAACTTCTGCCCGCCAAAGCCTGGGTTGACGCTCATCAGCAGCACCATGTCGATCTTGTCCATCACATACTTCAGGGCGTCCAGGCTGGTGGCCGGGTTGAACACCAGGCCGGCCTTGCAACCACCATCCTTGATCAGCTGAAGCGAACGGTCGATGTGCTGCGTGGCTTCAGGGTGGAAGGTGATGTAGGTGGCACCCGCTTCGATAAAGTCGCCAATGATGCGGTCAACCGGGCTGACCATCAGGTGCACGTCGATCGGCGCAGTAACGCCGTACTTGCGCAGAGCGGTGCAAACCATCGGACCGATGGTCAGGTTGGGGACATAGTGATTGTCCATGACATCGAAGTGGACGATGTCTGCACCCGCAGCCAATACCTTGTCGACGTCCTCACCCAGGCGGGCAAAATCGGCAGAGAGAATGGAGGGGGCAATAGCGTAGGGCTGCATGGCGCACCTGTTGGCAGAGTCACGGTGGCGCGCATTGTAACTCAGGGAAAGCGATGAAGGCTGATTGGTATCAATTGCTGTCGACCAGCGCAACTTGTGCCGGCCTCCGCGACTTTAGCCGCGAAGAGGCCGGCACAGGCAACCCATCATCAAGCCGGCTGTTGAGTCCTCAGCTTCTCACTACGCCCACGCAACCATTCCAGGGTCAGCAGCAACAACACCGAGAACGCAATCAGCAAGGTCGCCGCCGCGGCAATGGTCGGGCTCAGGTTCTCGCGAATACCACTGAACATCTGCCGCGGCAGAGTTGCCTGTTCCGGTCCGGCGAGGAACAGCGTCACCACCACCTCGTCAAACGAGGTGGCAAAGGCAAACAGGGCGCCCGAGATGACACCGGGCGCGATCAGCGGCAGGGTCACCCGGCGGAAAGCCAGCAGAGGCGAGGCTCCCAGGCTGGCCGCCGCACGCACCAGATTGTAGTTGAACCCCTGTAGCGTCGCCGACACGGTAATGATGACGAACGGCACACCCAGTACCGCATGCACCAGAATCAGCGAGGTGAAACTGTTGCCCATGCCCAGAGGGGCGAAGAACAGGTAACTGGCCACTCCGATGATCACTACCGGCACCACCATGGGCGAGATCACCAGCGCCATCACCAGCGACTTGCCGGGGAAATCGCCACGGGTCAGGCCGATGGCCGCCAACGTGCCGAACACCATGGCCAGCACCGTGGCCGCTGGGGCAACGATGATGCTGTTTTTCAACGCCCGCATCCATTCGGCCGAGCCGAAGAAGTCCTGATACCACTGCAGCGAGAAGCCCTGCAGCGGGTACACCAGGAAGCTGCCACTGTTGAACGACAGCGGCACGATCACCAGCACTGGCAAGATCAGAAACAGCAGGATCAAGCCGCAGAGAATACGCAGGCTGTAGAACCAGACCCGCTCCACGGGCGACATGTATGGGCTCAGCATGACAGGCTCCTCAGCTCAGGCGCAGACGGCTGGCGCCGACCAGCCAGCTATAGATCAGGTACAACAGCACGGTCGCCAGCAGCAACAGCCCGCCCAGTGCGGTGGCCATGCCCCAGTTGATGCTGGTGTTGGTGTAGAAGGCGACGAAGTAGCTGACCATCTGGTCGTTCGGACTACCCAGCAGCGCCGGGGTGATGTAGTAACCGATGGCAAGGATGAACACCAGCAGGCAACCGGCGCCAACACCGGCGTAAGTCTGCGGGAAGTACACCCGCCAGAAACTGGCGAACGGGTGGCAGCCCAGCGAGATCGCCGCACGCATGTAGCTCGGGGAAATACCCTTCATCACGCTGTACAGCGGCAGGATCATGAACGGCAGCAGGATGTGCACCATCGAGATGTAGACGCCTGTGCGGTTGAACACCAGCTCCAGCGGCTGGTCGATGATGCCCATGGCCATCAGCGCGCTGTTGATCAGCCCGCCCGACTGCAGCAGCACGATCCAGGCCGCCACCCGCACCAGGATCGATGTCCAGAAAGGCAACAGCACCAGAATCATCAGCAGGTTGCTCTGCCGGGTCGGCAGGTTGGCCAACAAGTAGGCCAGTGGGTAGGCCAGTACCAGGCAGATAGTGGTAATCACCACCCCCATCCACAGGGTACGGACAAAAATGTCCAGGTAAATGGCCTGGTCCGGGGTGGCCTTGGCCAGCTCACCCAGGTCATCGATGCGATGGTCCACCGAGGCCAACAGGTAGAAAGAAGTCACCGAACTGGTATTGCGGCGGATCGCCTGCCAATAAGCCGGGTCGCCCCAACGCTCGTCGACAGCCTGCAACGCATCCTTATAAGAGGCAGGCTCAGCCTTGAAGGGCAGCGCACGGGCAGTCTTGGTCAACAAGCTGCGGTAACCGGCCAGTTCCATGTTCAAGCGTTTGGAAAGGTCACCAAGTGTCTGGTTCTTGCGCGACTCGGCCAAATCCTGGCTCAGCGCCTTGTAAACGTCCTCGCCTGGCAGGCTTTTGCCATCCCACTGGCTGATGACTTCCACCGTGCGCGGCAGGCCGCCGACCACTTCAGGGTTGCCGACGCTCTTGTACAGCAGCGCCGCAATCGGCACCAGGAACACCAGCAGAAGAAACAGCGCCAGCGGCGCGATCAACGCCTGCGCCTTCCAGCGGTTGACCCGCTCGGCGTGTTTGAGGCGCTGCTTGAGACTTGAACCTGCGCCTTCGTTGAGGGGCACTGCAATGGCCATGGCGAACTCCGCAATACAGGCTGAATTGGGGGCCGCTTTGCGGCCCCACACACTGGACGTTTACTTCTTCGCCGCCCAGGCGTTGAAGCGTTGCTCCAGCTGCTCGCTGTTGTCGGCCCAGAACGCCACGTCGATCTGCACCTGGTTGGCAATGTTCTCAGGCGTGGTCGGCATGTCTTTCTTCACGTCGTCCGACAGCAGGCTCACGGCCTTGGAGTTGGCCGGGCCATAGGCGATGTTTTCGGAGTAGATCTTCTGCTGCTCGGGCTTGACGCTGTAGGCGATGAACTTCTTCGCCTCTTCGACGTTTTTGGCGCCTTTAGGAATTGCCCACGCATCGAAGTCGTAGATGCCGCCGTTCCACACCACCTTGAGGTTGCTCTCTTTCTGCACAGCGGCAATACGGCCGTTGTAGGCAGAGCTCATGACCACGTCGCCAGAGGCCAGGAACTGCGGTGGCTGTGCACCCGCTTCCCACCACTGGATGCTGGGCTTGAGTTCGTCGAGTTTCTTGAAGGCGCGGTCCTGGCCTTCCTTGGTTGCGAGCACTTTGTAGACGTCCTTGGGCGCAACGCCGTCGGCCATCAGTGCAAATTCCATTGTGTACTTGGCGCCCTTGCGCAGGCCGCGCTTGCCCGGGAACTGCTTGGTGTCCCAGAAATCGGCCCAGCTGGTGGGGGCGGTCTTGAGCTTGTCGGCGTTGTAGGCCATGACCGTGGACCAGACGAAGAAGCCCACGCCGCAAGGCTGAATGGCACCAGGCACGTAGTCGGCCTCATTGCCGAACAGGGCTGGGTCGAGCTCTTCGAACATGCCCTCGTCGCAGCCGCGCGCCAGCTCTGGCGACTCAACCTCTACCAGGTTCCACGACACACTCTTGGTGTCGACCATCGCCTTGACCTTGGCCATTTCGCCGTTGTACTCACCCGCGACAATCTTGCCATTACCCGCTTTTTCCCAGGGTTCGTAGAACGCTTTGACCTGGGCAGCCTTGTTGGCGCCCCCGAACGAGATCACGGTGAGGTCTGCGGCCATGGCCTGGCCAGCGGTGAACAGCCCCAAAGCCAGGGCGGTCAGTTTCAACTGCTTGCGCATTATTATTCTCTCCACAGTACAGGGTTGGTGAAGCAATCCATCAATGGGCTTCGGCAATCGGATCGAGCGCGCGGGCGTGCTCCACCTCCCAGCCCAGCGGTACCACATCGCCCACGGCCAACGCCGGGTCGAGCTCGGCAATAGGCTGCTTCACGAAGAAGTCGCCTTTGCCGCAAACCTCCAGACGCACCCGCACGTGGTCGCCCAGGTAAATGAATTCGGCCACCCGGCCAGAGAACCGGTTCACGCAGCTTTCACTGTGGCCGTTCAGACGCACGCGCTCCGGGCGTATCGACAGGGTCACCGGCTCGCCGGCCTGGCCGACATTCACCGCCAGCGCCTCGACCCGCTCACCGCGAGGCAACTGCACCTGGCAACGTTTGCCATCGCTGGCCAGCAGGGTGCCGCTAATGCGGTTGTTCTCGCCGATGAAGTTGGCGACGAAGGTGTTGCAGGGCTCTTCGTACAGCGTGCGCGGGTCGGCGATCTGCTGGATTTCGCCTTGGTGGAACACCGCCACGCGGTCGGACATGGTCAGCGCTTCGCCCTGGTCGTGGGTCACGTACACCACGGTCACACCCAGGCGCTGGTGAATGTGCTTGATCTCCATCTGCATGTGTTCGCGCAGCTGCTTGTCCAGCGCGCCAAGTGGCTCGTCCATCAGTACCAGTTGTGGCTCGAACACCAATGCCCGGGCCAGCGCCACACGCTGCTGCTGGCCGCCAGACAGCTGGCCGGGGTAGCGTTTGGCGAAAGCGTCGAGCTGGACCATGTTCAGCACGCGTTTGACCCGCTCGCTGATGTCGGTCTTGCTCAGGTTGCGCACGGTCAGCGGAAAGGCCAGGTTCTCAGCCACGGTCATGTGCGGAAACAGCGCGTAGTTCTGGAACACCATGCCGATATCACGCTTGTGCGGCGGCACGTTGTTGATCGAGCGGCCGCCAAGCTGGATTTCACCGGCGGTGGGGGTCTCGAAGCCCGCCAGCATCATCAGGCTGGTAGTCTTGCCCGAGCCGGACGGGCCAAGCAGGGTGAGGAACTCGCCCTTGCGGATATCCAGGTTGAGGTCTTTGACGATCAGCGACTCGCCGTCGTAGCTCTTCTGCACACCACGGAAGCTGACCAGCGTTTCGCCGGTTGCAGCGTTCGACTTCGCCTCGCTCATGCCTGCACCTTCTTGTTGGATGACTGCGTAGGCAAAAGAGTAGAAGAGACGCAAGCGCCCGAAAATCGGGGGTACTGAGAGAATGCCATCATCCGGATGGAAGATTTGTTGTAGGGATCGCCCTACAAGGATGGCGGGATTGGAATGCCCTTGCGAGCCAACCACGAAACCTGTGGGAGCGGGCATGCCCGCGAAGAGGCCGGCTCAGCCATAGAGATCAGCAGGCCAGGCCCGTTCGCGGGCATGCCCGCTCCCACAGAGGATTCGGGAAGTTTCGGGCACCCGTATGTCGCAATCAGACCAGCTTGTGCTCCATGGCGTACTTCACCAGCTCCGCCAGCGAGTTCACTTTCAACTTCTGCATCAGGCGTGCCTTGTGGGTGCTGATGGTCTTGCTCGACAGCGCCAACTGCTGGGCGATGTCGTTGACGTTGGCGCCTTGGGCCAGGCGCTCGAACACTGAAAACTCGCGCTCCGAGAGCAGTGTGTGCAACGGCCGGGATTCGGTGAGGCCTACTTCGAACACCATGCGGTCGGCCAGCGACGGGTCGATATAACGCCCGCCACCGGCCACCCGACGAATCGCTGTCAACAACAACGCCGGATCACTGTCTTTGGTGGCATAGCCCGCCGCACCGGCCTTCAGCGCCCGCGCCGCCATCTGTGCCTCATCGTGCATCGACAACATCAGGATCGCTGGAGCATCGTGCAGCGCACGGATACGCGGGATCGCCTCCAGGCCGTTCACACCCGGCATCGAGATATCCAGCAGTACCACCTCGCACGGTGTGTGGCGCAGGGTTTCGAGCAACTGCTCGCCATTACCGGCCTCCCCCGCCACTTGCATGTCCTTGGCCAGGCCAATCAACTGCTTGATGCCTTCACGGACAATGGTGTGGTCTTCGGCCACCAGTACTCGAATCACGATTGCTCTCCTACTCCAACGGAATGGCCACACTCAGGCTGGTGCCTTCGCCCGGCTCGCTTTCCAGCGCCATGCTCCCACCCAGCATCAGCACCCGCTCGCGCACACCCACCAGGCCAAACGAGGTGGGCCGGGTCTGCTCGCGGCAAAAGCCTTGGCCATCATCACTGACCGTCATGCGCAACTGTCCGCCCTCACGTACCAGCTCAATCTCTACGCTGTGCGCCTGGGCGTGACGCATCACATTGGTCAGCGCTTCCTGGAGGATACGAAACAGCCCGGTGGCCTTGGCATCACTCAATGCTGGCAGATTATCGGGTACTTGCACCAGACAGGGGATTTGCGTGCGTGCCTCGAAACGCCGCGCCTGCCATTCGATGGCCGAGGCAATGCCGGCATCGAGGATCGGCGGACGCAAGGCAGTGGCGACATCGCGCACCAACTGGAACAACTGGGCGATCAGGCGTTTCATGCTCGCCAGGCGATCATTCAGGCCAGGGTCCAGCTCAGCATAGGCCAGCTCGCACATCGACACTTCCAGCTTGAGCACGGTCAGCATCTGCCCCAGTTCATCATGCACTTCCCGGGCGATACGGGCTTTTTCCTCTTCACGCACGCTCTCCAGGTGGGCCGAGAGTTCGCGCAGCTGCTCCTGGGACTTCGCCAGCGCCAGCTCGGCCCGCTTGCCCTGTGTGATGTCCCAGACTACACCGTCCCACACCACCTGGCCGTTGCCCAGATGCCGGGCGCTGGCCTTGATATCGGCCCAGCGCTGTTCGCCCTGCCGGGTGAGGATGCGCCCTTGCCAGGACCAGTCCTGGTCGCTGGCCAGGGCCAGGTCCTGAACCCGGTGATAATCAGCACGGTCCTCGGGGTGCACCAGGTTGCGCAGGCCCATCTGCGGGTGCTGGATCTCGCTGGGTGCATAACCTACCAAAGCCTCGCTACCCTCACTGATATAGGGGAACTCCAGATCGCCCTCGGCCGGGTCACGTTCCAGGCGAAACACCAACCCTGGTACGTTGCCAGCAATGCCCTTGAGCCGCGCCTCGCTTTCGCGAAGGGCCGCCAGGGCACGGTGGCGTTCGGTGACATCGGCGAGGTAGACCACCAGATATTCGGAATCACGAAAGCGCAGAAAGCTCAGCGACAGCTCCACGGGTAGCAAGCTTTGATCAGCCCGCCGGCATTGCGTCTCAAACTGACCGACACCCCCCGCCCCTGTCCGCGCCCCCTTCCACAGCTCCAGCCAACGCTCCATGTTCAGGCTCGGCTCGAAGTCGCTCAGCGGCCGCTCCAGCAACGCCCCTTCGCTGTAGCCCAACATGCGCTCGGCGGCATGGTTGGCGTAACGCACATGGCTATCCCAGTTGACCCAGAGGATACCCACGGTGCTCTGATCGATGGCGAACTGGCTCAGGCGCAACGCCTCTTCGCGCACCTGGCGCTCAACAAGGCTTTCCCGCGCGGCCAACAGGCTGCGCTCCAGCTGGCGCTGCTGACGGCGTTGCCACACCAGCGTGGCCAAGGCACACAACAGCAACAGACCGAACAGCAAGGCCATGTTCTGCCAGAAGCCCGGCGACTCGCTCAGGCGCGGGTACTTCGGCTGCAACCAGCGCTGATGCAGTTGTTCCAGCTCCTTGGCCGGCACGGCCTGCAAGCCACGTTCAAGTATATCGGCCAGCAGCGGCCAGTCGCGCCGCGAACCGATACGCAACAGCTGCGGCAGGCCAATATCGCCGACCACCGCCAGCTCACCGAACTCGCTCTCGCGCGACAGGCGGCTGAGCTGCGCTTCATCCAGCACGGCGAAACTGGCCTGGCCGCCTACCACCAGTTGCAAGGCCTCACGATCGTCGGGCACCCCCTGCAGGTTGAGGTTGCCGTAGTTACCGCGCAGGTAATCCGCCAGCGGGCTGGGCATGCGCACCGCCACGCGTTGCTCGGCTTCAAGCTTTTCCAGCTCCACGGCCATGGCCCCGGTGCGCGGCCCCACCACCAGCTGTGGCACGCGCATGTACGGGTCGCTGAATAGCCACAGGCGCAGGCTGGCTGGCGTCTGGGTAAGGCCAGGGGCGAAGTCGATTTCGCCGCTTTGCAGGGCATGCTCCAAACTGGCCTGGTCACTGAAGTTACGCCAGGTGAGGTCCAGCCGCAGCGCCTGCGCCAGGCTGTTCACCAGCTCCACATTGGCCCCGTACAGTTGCTGCAGACGCCGGTCGAACTGGGCGTAGGGCGCCTGCAACACCAAGCCGACACGCAGGCTGCGGTGGGTGTCCAGCCACTGCTGCTGGTCAGGCTCCAGCACCACAGAGGGCAGCGCCTCGGGCTTGGCCCAGGCAATCAAGGGCAGCCACAAGCAGCCGATAACCAACAGGCGACGCACTCGCTTCATCTATACGCTCGACTTGGCAAAGACGGTCATGCAGCATGGCCGTCACGGGCAAATACTATTAGGCTGCCGGTTTCATTCTGGCCTTGGGTTGACTCATGTCCACACTTTATCGCACGACGCTGGCAATGTGCTGCCTGGCCTCGGTCCTTCCACTCGGCGCCTTGGCCGCCGATGCCGAAAAACCACCTGCAAATACCATGGCACCGGCTGCCGAGGCCCCACGCCCACCCTTGCTGGAACGCAGCCAGGAGGATGCACTGGCGCTGGAGCGGCTGCTGCCCAAGGCTGAGCAGCAGACCCTGCAGGCCGGTGCCGACAGTTTCCTGGCCCTGTGGAAGCCGGCCAACGACAACGATCCGCAAGGGGCGGTGATCATTGTCCCCGGTGCAGGCGAAACGGCCGACTGGCCAAATGCAGTCGGCCCACTGCGGCAGAAATTCCCTGATATCGGCTGGCACAGCCTGAGCATCAGCCTGCCCGACCTGCTTGCAGACAGCCCGCAAGCACGGGTCGAAGCCACACCACCGGCAGCGCCTGCGCCAGACAAAGGCGAAAGCGCACCGGTCAAGGACGTGCCGGCCGACGCCAACGCCAACGTGGCCCAAGCCACCGCGGCCGATGCCGACACAGCAGAAAGCACCGATGCCGAACAAGCCAGCGAGCAGGCCGACCCGGCAGATGCCGAACGCATCTTCGCCCGCCTGGATGCCGCCGTGGCGTTCGCCCAACAACACAATGCCCGCAGCATCGTACTGATCGGCCATGGTAGCGGTGCATATTGGGCGGCGCGCTACCTGAGCGAGAAACAGCCACCGCAGGTACAAAAACTGGTGATGGTCGCTGCACAGACCCCTGCACGGGTGGAGCAGGACCTGGAAAGCCTGGCCCCAACCTTGAAGGTACCCACGGCCGATATCTACTACGCCACCCGCAGCGCTGACCGCAACGCAGCCCAGCAACGGCTGCAGGCCAGCAAGCGGCAGAAGGATAGCCAGTACCGACAATTGTCATTGATTGCCATGCCAGCAAACAAAGCGGCGGAACAAGAGCAATTGTTCCGCCGGGTGCGGGGGTGGATGAGCCCTCAGGGCTGAGTTAGGCTTGATCCTTGTGGCGGGGCGTCAAAGGCCGCGCCGCTTGCGGATCATGGCATAGGCCTGGTGCAACTCACGGGTGCGCGCGGTCGCTTCACGCACCTGCGCCTCGCTGGCACCGGTACCTGCCAGCTTGTCCGGGTGATGCCGGCTGACAAGCCGACGATAGGCCTGCTTGACCTTATCGGTGTCGGTGTCTGCGTCCACCGCCAGCAAGCGCAACGCTGCCGCGTAGGTCATGGGCACGCTTTCTGCCCCCGCAGCCTTGCGCGGCTCGTACTCCAGCGACATGGCCTGCACCTGGCGTCGGCTCATGCCCAGCTTCTGCCCCCAGTCCAGCAGCAACTCACGCTCCTTGTTGCCCATCTTGCCGTCAGCCCAGACCATGCGCCAACAGGCCCGCAAGGTACCTTCCGCCGCGTGGGGCTGCTGACTGATGCGCCGCAGGTGCCTGCCAAGCCGGTCCTTGCCCGCCTTGCCACGGTTGAACGCATTGATGGCGCGCAGCCGGGCTGCCTCGGCCAGGTCCAGGCGCACCATCTCCTGACGCGCCTGCTGGATATGCTGCTCGGCTACCCGGCCATCGCACTTGGCCAGGCGCCCAAGCAACACGAACAACAACTCGTCGTCGCGTAATGCGGGGCGCCCACCCAGGCGTTCGCGCATGTCTTCCCAGCCTTGCAAGCGCAGCCGGCGGTCAATGGCCTGCCCAAGCAACGCACCGAGCAAGGCACCCGGTATGCTCGCAACGGCAAAGCCGGCACCCACACCTATCACCGTGCCTGGCCACCACATGTCAGGCGCGCTCGCCAATCAGAGACTCAGCCTCGGCCAGGCGTTCAAGCGTGCCAACATCCACCCAGTGCCCACGGTAGTGTTCGCCAGATACCTTGCCGGCCGCCATCGCCTGGCGCAGCAACGGTGCCAGCTTGAAGGCACTCGCCTGGCAACCTTCGAACAGCGCCGGGTGCAGCACGGAAATGCCGCTGAAGGTCAGCGTGCCGGGCGCGTCATCACCGTCAACGACCTGCTCGCCCACCAGGCGGAAGTCACCACGGCCGTGATGGCCAGGGTTGTCGACCAGTACCAGGTGAGCCAGGCCTTGCAGGGGAGCCTGCAAACGCGCGAAGTCGTAGTCGGTCCACACATCGCCATTCACCAGCAGGAACGGCGCATCACCCAACAAAGGCAGGGCCTTGAAGATGCCGCCGCCGGTTTCCAGCGGTTCACCTTCAGGTGAATAGCGAATGCTCAGGCCGAAGCGGCTACCGTCGCCCAGATGGTCTTCGATCTGCTGGCCAAGCCAGGCATGGTTGATCACCACTTCGGTCACGCCCGCTGCCGCCAGGGCGCGCAAGTGGTACTCGATCAGCGGCTGGCCGGCGACCGGGACCAACGGTTTTGGGGTGTGCAGGGTCAGCGGGCGCATGCGCTCGCCCTTCCCCGCAGCCAGGATCATGGCCTTCATGCACGCGCTCCGGCCTGCAACTCGGCAATCAGCTCACCCAGCTCCGCCAATTCGGGCCGGCGACCGATCACTTCATTTATATAGGCGAAGAAACGCGGCACGTCGCCCAGGTAACGCGGCTTGCCGTCGCGGTGGCAGATACGGGCGAAGATGCCGATCACCTTCAGGTGCCGCTGCACGCCCATCAGGTCACTGGCGCGGTGGAAGGCTTCGAACTCGGCATGCACCGGGATGCCAGCCGCCTGCGCCTGCTGCCAGTAGTCGCTCAGCCAACCTTCGACCCGCGCCTGCGGCCAGCTGACAAAGGCGTCCTTGAACAGGCAGGTAATGTCGTAGGTGACCGGGCCGTATACCGCATCCTGAAAGTCCAGCACACCAGGGTTGGGGGTGCTCTGCATCAGGTTGCGCGGCATGTAGTCACGGTGTACCAGCACCTTGGGCTGCGCCAGGGCGCTGTCGATCAGCAACTGGCTGACGCGCTGCCAGGTGGCCTTCTGTGCATCGGTGAAGGTCAGGCCCAGCTCACGCCCCACGTACCATTCGGGGAACAGTTCCACTTCACGGCGCAGCAGGGCGTCGTCGTAGCTGGGCAGCGGCGCGTCCATCGGCAAACGCTGGAACTTCAGAAGGGCATCGATGGCGTCGGCGAACAGGCCATCGGCGTTGTCGGCATTGATGATGTCAAGGTATGTCTGAGTGCCCAGATCCCCAAGCAACAAAAAGCCGCGTTCCAGGTCCTGGGCGTGGATCAGCGGCACATGGACGTCAGCGCTGGCCAGCAGGTGGTCGATGGCGACGAACGGTCGGCAGTTCTCCTGCGGGGGGGGCGCATCCATGATCACGAAACTGTGGCCAGCGCCCTGCCAGCGGAAATAGCGGCGGAAGCTGGCGTCGCTGCTGGCAGCGGTCAAGCTGCCTGCAGGCACCTCGCCCCAGGCGTTGTCACGGAAAAGATCATTGAGCTGTTCATCGAGCCAGACCGTCAGTTGTTGCAGGCGTACATCGTGTTCAGGCATTGCAAGGGTCTCCGACGGCCCTAGCCGTCAAGCGGGTCATGCTTTATTATCCAGCATCTTTTTCAGACCATCGAGAGGCGTGCGGCCCCACACGCGGGCAGATGGCACGCAGGAAGCCCGGACTAATAAGATGGCATTGAAATCCCCCGCGTTTCGTAGAAAGTTTCCGTTGCTGGTAACCGGCGGTCTGCTGGCCCTGCAACCTCTGGCCACCTCATACGTAGTGGCAGCCGAACAGTTCGACTGCCAAGTGTCCGCCGCCGGTGGTTGGGACTGCAAGCCCAAAACCCCAGTCAACAACTTGCCACCGCGCCCGGTGCACGAAGGTGCAGCCGTCAGCTCCGGTACCGAAGCGGCGGGCGAAGCCGAAACTGCGGACCGGCCCGTGCTGGTTACCGAGGCCAAGGGCCGTGGTCTGAAGTCGCGCAGCGAAGACTACAGCCACCTGGACTGGGTGCCGCGTGAAAAGCTCACCGCCGCGCAGCTGGCTGAAACCGGCCCGTACTGCGGTGGCGCGTATATCGAGCCAACCCGCCCGGGCATGGCCGACACCACGCCGAAGGACGAGTCGCCAACCTACATCAATGCCAAGGTATCCAAGTACCAGCAGGAGCAGCAGGTCGCTACCCTCGCCGGTGACGTGGTGATGCGCCAGGGCAGCATGCAGGCCGAAGCCGACGAGGCCAACCTCTACCAGGCCGAAAACCGTGGCGAGCTCAAGGGCAACGTCAAGATCCGTGACAACGGTTCGCTGGTGGTCGGTGACGAAGCCCAGATCCAGCTCGACACTGGCGAAGCCCAGGTCGACAACGCCGAATACGTGATGCACAAGTCGCACATCCGCGGCAGTGCCCTGTACGCCAAGCGTGGCGAAAACGCCATCATCCGCCTCAAAGACGGTACGTACACCACCTGCGAACCGGGCAGCAACGCCTGGCAGTTGAAGGGCAACAACATCACCCTGAACCCGGCCACCGGTTTCGGTACTGCGACCAACGTTACGCTACGGGTCAAGGATTTCCCGGTGTTCTATACACCGTACATCTACTTCCCGATTGACGACCGTCGCCAGTCCGGTTTCCTGCCGCCGTCGTTCAGCACCAGCAGCGACACCGGCTTCATGCTGGTCACGCCGTACTACTTCAACCTGGCGCCTAACTACGACGCCACGTTGTACCCGCGCTACATGGCCAAGCGCGGCCTGCTGATGGAAGGCGAGTTCCGCTACCTGACACCTTCCAGCGAAGGCCAGTTCGGCGGCGCCTACCTGAACGACAAGAACGACGACCGCAAAGATCAGACGGATTACAAAGATCAGCGCTGGATGGTCAACTGGCAGCACAAGGGTGGCCTGGACGAACGCCTGATGACCGAGGTGGACTACACCGACATCAGCGACCCGTTCTACTTCCAGGACCTGGAAACCGACCAGATTGGCGTGGAAAGCCGCGACCTGCTGAACCAGCAGGGTGCGTTGACCTACCGCGGCGACAGCTACACCGCGCGGTTGAATGTGCATGCCTACGAGATGGCGACCATCTCGCAGATCACGCCGTATGATCGCCTGCCGCAGCTGACCCTGAACGGTACGCTGCCGTTCCAGCCTGGCGGTTTGAACCTTGGGTACGAGACTGAAGCTGTTCGTTTTGATCGTGACCTGAAGGACGATTTCGTTCTGGACGAAGATGGCAATCCAGACGCCAGCGCCGGCGTACCTGGTCGTCGTCTTGACGAAAATATCTTCGGTGTAGCGCGTGCCAACGGTACCCGCCTGAACGTCGCCCCGTCCATCAGCCTGCCGATGGAGGCCAGCTACGGCTACATCACGCCGAAGCTGAAGTACATGTATACCCATTACGACCTTGACCTGGATAGCAAGGGCAAGAGCGACATTGCTGCCGCGAACGCAGACACACTGGACGTGTTCGGCGACTACAAAAGCAACCTGAACCGCGATATCCCGATTTTCAGCGTCGACAGCGGCCTGTATTTCGACCGCAACACCTCGTTGTTCGGCACCAACTACCGCCAGACCCTCGAACCGCGCATGTTCTACCTCTATGTCCCGTACAAGGACCAGATGGACATCCCGCTGTTCGACACGGGTGAAACCCTGTTCAGCTACGACTCGCTGTTCCGTGACAACCGTTTCAGTGGTACCGACCGCATCGGCGACGAGAACAAGCTGTCGCTGGGCGTGACCACCCGCTGGATCGAGGAGAACGGCTTCGAGCGCCAGAACTTCAGCATCGGCCAGGCCTACTACTTCAAGGACCGCAAGGTCCAGCTGCCAGGCATCGACTACCGCACCCGCAAGGACGCGCAGTCCGATGTATCGCCATACGCCCTGGTGTACAACTACTACTTCAACCGCGACTGGCGCTTCAATTCGGACTTCAACTGGGACCCGGACAGCCGCAGCACCCGCTCGGGCAGCGCGATGTTCCACTACCAGCCTGAAGACAACCCGAACAAGATCGTCAACCTCGGTTATCGCTACCGTAACGACACCATTGCCTACGACTCGACCACGGGTACCTGGAAAGTGGGCGGCGGTGACTATGGCACCCCGGGCGATCCGAACTACATCAAGGATTACTACAAGATCCAGCAGCACGACTTCTCGGTTATCTGGCCGATCGTGCCGCAGTGGAACGTAATCGCTCGCTGGCAGCATGACTACAACCGCAACCGTACCCTGGAAGCCATGGGTGGTTTCGAATACGACAACTGCTGCTGGAAGCTGCGCCTGATCAACCGTTACTGGATCGACTACGACGATTTCAGCCAGGCCCTTCCACAGAACGAAAAAGGCGACCACGGTGTCTTCCTTCAGATCGTCCTGAAAGGCCTCGGCGGCGTAGTTGGCAACAAGGTCGAGTCTTTCCTCGACCAAGGCATTCAAGGTTACCGTGAACGTGAAGACCAAGCTTATTGATCGTCTGCGCCCAGTGTTGCTGGGCGTCGCTTTGCTGAGTGGCGCGGTGCATGCCGCGGTGCAACCTCTTGATCGCGTGGTGGCTATCGTCGACAACGACGTGGTCATGCAAAGCCAGCTGGACCAGCGTGTCCATGAGGTCCAGCAAACCATCGCCAAGCGCGGCGGCGGCGTGCCGCCGACCAGCGCCCTGGAACAGCAGGTCCTGGAACGCCTGATCGTCGAGAACCTGCAGCTGCAGATCGGCGAGCGCTCTGGCATCCGCATCACCGACGAAGAGCTGAACCAGGCCATTGGCACCATTGCCCAGCGCAATGGCATGTCGCTGGACCAGTTCCGCGCGGCGCTGGCCCGTGACGGCCTGTCGTTCGAGGACGCTCGCGAGCAGGTCAAGCGCGAGATGATCATCAGCCGCGTGCGCCAACGTCGCGTTGCCGAACGCATTCAGGTGTCCGAGCAGGAAGTGAAGAACTTCCTGGCCTCGGACCTGGGCAAGATGCAGATGTCGGAAGAGTACCGCCTGGCCAACATCCTCATCCCGACCCCGGAAGCCGCCAACTCGGACGATATCCAGAAGGCTGCGCGCAAGGTCGGTGACGTTTACCAGCAACTGCGCCAGGGTGCTGACTTCGGCCAGATGGCGATTGCCAACTCGGCCAGCGAAAACGCCCTGGAAGGCGGCGAGATGGGCTGGCGTAAAGCCGGTCAGCTGCCACCCGACTTCGCCAAGATGCTCAGCAGCATGCCGGTGGGCGAAATTACCCAGCCTATTCGCATCCCCAACGGCTTCATCATCCTCAAGCTCGAGGAGAAGCGCGGCGGCAGCGAGAACGTTCTGCGTGACGAAGTGCATGTACGCCACATCCTGATCAAACCAAGCGAGATCCGCAGCGAGGCGGCCACCCAGCAACTGGCCGAGCGCCTGTACGATCGGATCAAGAACGGCGAAGACTTCGGCGAACTGGCCAAGAGCTTCTCGGAAGACCCGGGTTCGGCACTCAACGGCGGCGACCTCAACTGGGTCGATCCGAACAGCCTGGTACCGGAGTTCCGTGAGCAGATGGCCAATGCCCAGCAAGGCGTAGTGACCAAACCGTTCAAGACCCAGTACGGCTGGCACGTTCTGGAAGTGCTGGGCCGCCGCGCCACCGACAGCACCGAGCAGGCTCGCGAACAGCAGGCCCTGAGCGTACTGCGCAACCGCAAGTATGACGAAGAGCTGCAAACCTGGCTGCGCCAGATCCGCGACGAAGCCTACGTTGAAATCAAGCTGCCTGGCGCTGACCAGGCCGCCCAGTGAAGCCCCTGCGCTTCGCCGTCACCCCCGGCGAGCCGGCCGGCATAGGTCCCGACCTGTGCCTGCTGCTCGCCGCAGACGCCCAGCCCCACCCCCTGATCGCCATCACCAGCCGTGACCTGCTCGCCGAGCGGGCCACGCAGCTGGGGCTGGCCGTCAGCCTGCTGCCGGTAGCCCCGGGCCAATGGCCTGACCTCCCGGCACCCGCAGGTAGCCTGTACGTCTGGGATACCCCCTTGGCGGCCCCGGTGGTGCCAGGCCAGCTCGACAAGGCCAACGCAGCGTTCGTGCTGGAAACCCTGACCCGCGCCGGGCAAGGCTGCCTGGACGGGCACTTCGCCGGGATGATCACGGCCCCGGTGCACAAGGGTGTGATCAACGAAAGCGGTATCGCCTTTTCCGGGCATACCGAATTCCTTGCCGAACTGACCCGCACCGCACAAGTGGTAATGATGCTGGCCACCCGCGGCCTGCGCGTGGCCCTGGTGACCACGCACCTGCCACTGCGTGATGTTGCCGACGCTATCACTGCAGAGCGCGTTGAACGTGTAACCCGTATCCTGCATGCCGACATGCGCGACAAGTTCGGCATTGCCAACCCGCGTATCCTCGTGTGCGGCCTCAACCCGCACGCGGGCGAGGGCGGCCACCTGGGCCGCGAAGAAATCGACATCATCGAGCCGACCTTGGCCCGCCTGCGCACCGAAGGCATGGACCTGCGCGGGCCGCTGCCGGCCGATACCCTGTTTACCCCCAAATATCTGGAGCACTGCGATGCAGTGCTGGCGATGTACCACGACCAGGGCCTTCCCGTACTCAAGTACAAAGGCTTCGGCGCAGCAGTGAACGTGACCCTGGGCCTGCCAATCATCCGCACGTCGGTTGACCACGGCACCGCCCTGGACCTGGCCGGCACTGGCAAAGTCGACACCGGCAGCCTGCGCGTCGCACTGGAAACCGCCTACCAGATGGCCGAGAACCGACCATGAACGAGCAATACCAACACCGGGCGCGCAAGCGCTTCGGCCAGAACTTCCTGCACGACGCCGGTATCATCGACCGCATCCTGCGTGCCATCAACGCCAAGGCCGGCGAACACCTGCTGGAAATCGGCCCGGGCCAGGGCGCCCTGACCGAAGGCCTGCTGGGCAGTGGCGCACAGCTGGACGTGGTGGAACTGGACAAAGACCTGGTGCCGATCCTGCAGCACAAGTTCGCTGATCGCAGCAACTTCCGCCTGCACCAGGGTGACGCCCTGAAGTTCGACTTCAACCAGCTGGGCGTGCCGCCGCGCAGCCTCAAGGTGGTTGGCAACCTGCCCTACAACATCTCCACCCCGCTGATCTTCCACCTGCTCAGCCACGCCGGGCTGATCCGCGACATGCATTTCATGCTGCAAAAGGAAGTGGTCGAGCGCATGGCCGCCGGCCCTGGCGGCGGTGACTGGGGGCGCTTGTCGATCATGGTGCAGTACCACTGCCGCGTGGAGCACCTGTTCAATGTCGGCCCTGGAGCCTTCAACCCACCCCCGAAAGTGGATTCGGCAATCGTCCGCCTGGTGCCGCACGAAGTGCTGCCGTTCCCGGCCAAGGACCACCTGCTGCTGGAGCGTGTCGTTCGCGAAGCGTTCAACCAGCGCCGCAAGACCCTGCGCAACACCATGAAAGGCCTGCTGGACAGCGCCGCCATCGAGGCTGCTGGCGTTGATGGCAGCCTGCGCCCTGAACAGCTCGACCTGGCAGCCTTCGTGCGCCTGGCTGACCAACTGGCTGATCAGCAACAAGCCTGATTTAGCCCGTACCGGCCTCTTCGCGGGCCACAAGGGATCGCACAACCCTCAAATCCTGTGCGACCCCTTGTAGGAGCGGGTTTACCCGCGAAGAGGCCGGCACAGACAACACACCCCCCAAGCCCGATCACCGCTGGCCCTCCCCCCTCCCAATGGCCTAGACTGCATTATTGCGTCAGTTCGCCCAAGGCCCTTGCATGTCCGACCCCCGCTATCAAATCGACGTCAGCGTCGTGACCCGCTACCTGAAAGAACAATCCGACCCCGAAAACAGTCGCTTCGCTTTCGCCTACACCATTACCGTGCAGAACAACGGCTCGCTCAGTGCCAAGTTGCTGTCGCGCCACTGGCTGATCACCAACGGTGACGGCGAGGTTGAGGAAGTACGCGGCGCCGGCGTGGTCGGCCAGCAACCCAACATCGACCCAGGCCAGAGCCACACTTACAGCAGTGGTGCCGTCATCAGCACCCGCGTTGGCACCATGCAGGGCAGCTACCAGATGTTCGCCGAAGACGGTAAGCGCTTCGACGCCGAGATTGCCCCCTTCCGGCTGGCAGTGCCCGGAGCGCTGCACTGATGGCCACCTACGCCGTCGGTGACCTGCAGGGCTGCCTGCAGCCACTCAAATGCCTGCTCGACCGCGTCAGTTTCAACCCCGCCGTCGACCGCCTGTGGCTGGTCGGCGACCTGGTCAACCGCGGCCCCGAGTCACTGGAAACCCTGCGCTTCCTGTACTCGATCCGTCATTCACTGGTCTGCGTGCTGGGCAACCATGACCTGCACCTGCTGGCCGCCTGGCACAACGTCGAGCGCCTCAAGAAAAGCGACACACTGCGCGAGATCATCGAAGCGCCGGACGCCGACCAGCTGTTCGACTGGCTGCGCCAGCAAAAGCTGCTGCATTACGACGAGCCTCGCGGCATCGCCCTGGTTCACGCCGGCATACCGCCACAATGGACCCTTGGCAAAGCCCTGGAGCTTGCCGCCGAGGTCGAGGAAGTGCTGCGTGACGACACTCGCCTGCAGCTGTACCTCGACGGCATGTATGGCAACGAGCCGAACAAGTGGAGCAAGAACCTCGCCGGCGTCGAACGCCTGCGGGTCATCACCAACTACTTCACCCGCATGCGCTTCTGCACGGCCGATGGCAAACTCGACCTCAAGAGCAAGGAAGGCCTGGGTAGCGCGCCCAAAGGCTACAAAGCCTGGTACGCGCACAAGGACCGCCGCTCACGCCACGTGAAGATCATCTTTGGCCATTGGGCCGCTCTGCAGGGTGAGGTCACCGAGCCCGACGTCATCGCCCTGGACACTGGCTGCGTATGGGGCGGCGCCATGACCCTGTACAACGTCGACAGCGGCGAATATCACCGCTGCGACTGCGCCGACGACGGCACCCTGCGCCAGCCGGCACAACCCACTACACTCAACGATCACACCTGAAGGAAGTAGTACCCATGAGCGAATTCAAGCGCATCCCTCCTGAGCAGGCCTTGGAGCTTCGCAAGAAAGAAGGTGCGGTCGTCGTCGACATTCGCGACCCACAGGCCTTCGCCGCCGGCCACATCACCGGCGCCCGGCACCTGGATAACCACTCGGTCGCCGATTTCATCCGCAACGCCGACCTCGACGCGCCAACCCTGGTGGTCTGCTATCACGGCAATTCCAGCCAGAGTGCTGCCGCCTACCTGGTAGGCCAGGGTTTCTCCGACGTTTACAGCGTGGACGGCGGCTTCGAACTGTGGCGCGCGACCTACCCGGCCGAGACCGCCCAGGGCAACGCTGAATAATTTTTTATTTTCCCCTGCAGCCCGTGCCCCGCGCGGGCTTGCGGCTTATCTGACGAACGGTCGTTCGCAACTTCTGCCTTTCTCGCCCCTTTACCTTGCAGATAACCAACTACGCTTAAGCTCAGGCCATCCAAAAAGGGGAGAGCCGGTACACCGGCGTGCGGGTCATCGGTAGCGTTACAGGGTGTTCTGGGGGGTTTACAGCAATCGGCCAACCCGGTTGCATGCCAGCATCAGCTGACTGATCCGGCGTCGTCTCCACGTATCGAGCGAGGTGACGTCATGAGTATTTTTAGCCACTTCCAACAACGTTTCGAGTCTACGCGCCAGGAAGAACTCTCGCTGCAGGAGTACCTCGAGCTGTGTAAAGAGGATCGCAGTGCCTACGCATCGGCGGCCGAACGGCTGTTGCTGGCCATCGGTGAGCCAGAGCTGATCGACACCTCTACCAACTCCAGGCTGTCGCGCATCTTCTCCAACAAGGTTATTCGCCGCTATCCGGCCTTTGCCGACTTCCATGGCATGGAAGAGTGCATCGACCAGATCGTGTCGTACTTCCGCCACGCCGCCCAAGGCCTGGAAGAGAAGAAACAGATCCTCTATCTGCTGGGCCCGGTAGGCGGCGGCAAGTCCTCGCTGGCGGAAAAACTCAAGCAGCTGATGGAAAAGGTGCCGTTCTACGCGATCAAGGGCTCGCCGGTATTCGAGTCACCTCTGGGCTTGTTCAATGCCACCGAAGATGGGGCCATTCTCGAGGAAGAGTTCGGCATCCCACGGCGCTACCTCAATACCATCATGTCGCCTTGGGCCACCAAGCGCCTGCAGGAGTTTGGCGGGGACATCTCCAAGTTCAAGGTGGTGAAGCTGTACCCGTCGATTCTTAACCAGATCGCCATTGCCAAGACTGAACCCGGCGATGAAAACAACCAGGACATCTCGGCCCTGGTCGGCAAGGTCGATATCCGCAAACTTGAGGAATACCCACAGAACGACGCCGATGCTTATAGCTATTCGGGCGCGCTGTGCCGGGCCAACCAGGGCCTGATGGAATTCGTCGAAATGTTCAAGGCGCCCATCAAGGTCCTGCACCCCTTGCTCACCGCCACCCAGGAAGGCAACTACAACAGTACTGAAGGCCTTGGGGCAATTCCCTATACCGGGATTCTGCTGGCGCACTCCAACGAATCGGAGTGGCACACCTTCCGTAACAACAAGAACAACGAAGCATTCATCGACAGGATCTATATCGTCAAGGTGCCGTACTGCCTGCGGGTCAGCGATGAAATCAAGATCTACGACAAACTGCTGGTCAACAGCTCGCTGTCCAAGGCCCACTGTGCGCCAGATACGCTCAAGATGCTCGCTCAGTTCACGGTGCTTTCACGCCTGAAAGAGCCAGAGAACTCCAATATCTATTCCAAGATGCGCGTTTACGACGGGGAAAACCTCAAGGACACCGATCCAAAGGCCAAGTCGATCCAGGAATACCGGGACTCTGCGGGTGTCGACGAAGGCATGAACGGCCTGTCGACGCGCTTCGCCTTCAAGATTCTGTCCAAGGTGTTCAACTTCGACCCACACGAAATTGCCGCCAACCCGGTGCACCTGCTGTATGTCCTCGAACAGCAGATCGAACAGGAACAATTCCCGGCTGAAGTGCGCGAACGCTATCTGCGCTACCTGAAGGAATACCTGGCACCGCGCTACATCGAGTTTATCGGCAAGGAAATCCAGACCGCCTACCTGGAGTCCTACAGCGAATACGGCCAGAACATCTTCGACCGCTACGTGTTGTATGCAGACTTCTGGATCCAGGATCAGGAATACCGCGACCCGGAAACCGGCGAAATTCTCAACCGCATTGCGCTCAACGAGGAACTGGAAAAGATCGAGAAACCGGCTGGCATCAGCAACCCGAAAGACTTCCGCAACGAGATCGTCAACTTCGTACTGCGCGCACGCGCTAACAACAATGGCAAGAATCCAAGCTGGCTGAGTTATGAAAAGCTGCGGGTCGTGATCGAGAAGAAAATGTTCTCCAACACCGAAGACCTGCTGCCGGTCATCAGCTTCAACGCCAAGGCCAGCAAAGAGGACCAGAAGAAACACAACGACTTCGTCACCCGGATGGTGGAGCGTGGCTATACCGACAAACAGGTGCGCCTGCTGTCGGAATGGTACCTGCGGGTCAGGAAATCGCAATAAAGCGGCAAGCTACGAGCCGCAAGCTGCAAGCTGCCTGGCGTTGGCATTGCTGCCCGCGTCACAGCTTGCAGCGG
The DNA here is from genome assembly GCF_043106005.1 of Pseudomonas sp. GLN_2. Classification (NCBI taxonomy): domain Bacteria; kingdom Pseudomonadati; phylum Pseudomonadota; class Gammaproteobacteria; order Pseudomonadales; family Pseudomonadaceae; genus Pseudomonas; species Pseudomonas sp. GLN_2. The sequence goes on from NZ_JBICMC010000004.1 coordinate 41,879, forward strand.
CGGTGGCTGCTCTTTCTTGCAGCTTGAAGCTTGTGGCTTGCAGCTTGTGGGTTGCAGCTGCATCCAGTCACCGGAGGGACCATGAGCTACGTTATAGACCGACGCCTGAACGGCAAGAACAAGAGCACGGTCAACCGCCAGCGCTTCCTGCGGCGGTACCGCGAACACATCAAGAAGGCCGTCGAAGAGGCGGTGAGCCGCCGTTCCATCATGGATATGGAACACGGCGAGCAGATCAGTATTCCCGGGCGCGACATCGACGAACCGGTCTTGCACCATGGTCGCGGGGGCAAACAGACCATTGTGCATCCTGGCAACAAAGAGTTCACTGCCGGTGAACACATCCCACGGCCGCAAGGCGGTGGAGGCGGTGGCGGTCGCGGCAAGGCCGGCAATTCCGGCGAGGGCATGGACGAGTTCGTCTTCCAGATCACCCAGGAAGAATTTCTCGAATTCATGTTCGAAGACCTTGAGCTACCCAACCTGGTCAAACGTCACCTGACGGGCGCCGATACCTTCAAGACTGTTCGCGCCGGCATCGCCAACGAAGGCAACCCGTCACGCATCAACATCGTGCGCACCCTGCGCTCGGCCCATGCCCGGCGTATCGCCCTGACCGGCAGCAGCCGCGCCCTGCTGCGCGAAGCACAAAAGGAACTCGATCGCCTGCGGGTCGAAGAGCCAGACAATTTCACCGATATCCAGGAAGTCGAACAGGAAATCGAGCGCCTGAAGGCACGTATCAACCGCCTGCCCTTCCTCGACACCTTCGACCTCAAGTACAACCTGCTGGTCAAGCAACCCAACCCCAGCTCGAAGGCAGTGATGTTCTGCCTGATGGACGTATCCGGCTCGATGACCCAGGCCACCAAGGACATCGCAAAGCGCTTCTTCATCCTGCTGTACCTGTTCCTCAAGCGTAACTACGAGCGCATCGAAGTCGTGTTCATTCGCCACCACACCAGTGCTCGGGAAGTCGATGAAGAAGAGTTCTTCTACTCGCGGGAAACCGGCGGCACCATCGTCTCCAGTGCCCTCAAGCTGATGCAGGAGATCATGGCCGAGCGTTACCCGGCCAGCGACTGGAACATCTATGCCGCGCAGGCTTCTGATGGCGACAACTGGAACGACGACTCGCCCATCTGCCGCGACATCCTCTCCAAACAGATCATGCCGCATGTGCAGTACTACACTTACGTTGAGATCACCCCCCGTGAACACCAGGCGCTGTGGTATGAATACGAGCGTATCGGAGATGCTTTCCCCGACACGTTCGCCCAGCAGCAGTTGGTATCGGCCGGCGATATCTACCCGGTCTTCCGTGAACTCTTCCAGCGCAGGTTAGCCACATGACCGCCAGAGCACAGAGACGCCAACCCATTTCCACTGGGTCCGAGTGGACGTTCGAGCTGATCCAGACCTACGACCGGGAAATCAGCCGCCTGGCCGAGCGTTACGCCCTGGACACCTACCCCAACCAGATCGAGGTCATCACTGCCGAACAGATGATGGACGCCTACGCTTCGGTCGGCATGCCGCTGGGCTACCATCACTGGTCCTACGGCAAGCAGTTCCTCAGTACGGAAAAGTCCTACAGCCGCGGCCAGATGGGCCTGGCCTACGAGATCGTGATCAACTCCGACCCTTGTATCGCCTACCTGATGGAAGAAAACACCATGTGCATGCAGGCACTGGTGATTGCGCACGCGTGCTACGGCCATAACAGTTTTTTCAAAGGCAATTACCTGTTCCGTACCTGGACTGACGCCAGTTCGATCATCGACTATCTGGTGTTCGCCAAGCAGTACATCGCCCAGTGCGAAGAGCGCCACGGTATCGATGCTGTGGAGGACTTGATCGACTCCTGCCATGCCCTGATGAACTACGGTGTCGACCGCTACAAGCGGCCTTACCCTATTTCTGCCGAAGAAGAGCGGCGCCGGCAACAGGAGCGCGAAGAGCACCTTCAGCGTCAGATCAACGACCTTTGGCGAACAATTCCGAAAAACGCCGAAAAGGGCAACGACCGCGATGAGGGGCGCTTCCCCGCCGAACCCCAGGAAAACATCCTGTATTTCATCGAGAAGAACGCCCCGCTGCTTGAACCCTGGCAGCGTGAAGTAGTGCGCATCGTGCGCAAGATCGCCCAGTACTTCTACCCGCAGCGCCAGACCCAGGTCATGAACGAAGGTTGGGCAACCTTCTGGCACTACACCCTGATGAACGACCTGTACGACGAGGGGCTGATAACCGAAGGCTTCATGATGGAGTTCTTGCAGTCGCACACCAGCGTGGTGTTCCAGCCCGGCTTCGACAGCCCGTACTACAGCGGCATCAACCCCTATGCGCTGGGCTTTGCGATGTACACCGACATCCGCCGCATGTGCGAAAACCCCACCGAGGAAGATCGCCACTGGTTCCCCGACATTGCCGGCAGTGACTGGCTTTCTACCATCAAGTTCGCCATGAGCAGCTTCAAGGACGAGAGCTTCATCCTGCAGTACCTGTCGCCCAAGGTGATGCGCGACCTCAAGTTGTTCAGCATCCTCGATGACGACCAGCGCGACGACCTGCTGGTGCCGGCCATCCATGATGAGGCCGGCTACCGGGTGATTCGGGAGCAGCTGGCAGCGCAGTACAACCTGGGCAACCGTGAACCGAACGTACAGATCTGGAGCGTCGACCGCCGCGGAGACCGCTCGCTGACCCTGCGACACCAGCAACACAATCGCAAACCGCTGGGCGACTCGACCGACGAAGTGCTCAAGCACCTGCATCGCCTGTGGGGCTTCGATATCCACCTGGAGACCGTGCAAGGCGAGCAAGTGATGAGTACTCACCACATGCCGCCGCGCGGCGAGCATAGCGAAAGCGCCGACTACGGCCGCATGGACCTGGCTGTTATCCACCACCTCTGATGCAACCCCATGACCGCCGACGGGTTATCCTGTCGGCAGTTATGGAGAGCTGCACATGCACATCTACAAAGTTGGCGGCGCCGTGCGCGACCGCCTGCTCGGCCGCCCTGTCAGCGATATCGACTGGCTGGTGGTGGGCGCTACCGTCGAAGAAATGCTCGCCAAGGGCTACCGGCCGGTGGGTGCCGATTTCCCGGTGTTCCTGCACCCGAAAACCGGTGAGGAATACGCCCTGGCGCGCACCGAGCGCAAGAGTGGGCGAGGGTACGGCGGGTTCACTTTTCACGCCAGCCCCGACGTAACCCTGGAAGAGGACCTGATCCGTCGCGACCTCACCATCAATGCGATGGCCGAGGATGAGGCGGGCACGGTCTACGACCCCTACCAAGGCAGGAACGATCTGGATCAACGCCTGCTACGCCATGTTTCCCCGGCATTCGCCGAAGATCCTTTGCGCGTGCTGCGTGTTGCACGCTTTGCTGCCCGTTACGCACCACTGGGGTTCCGGGTTGCCGATGAAACCTTGGCGCTGATGCGCCAGATCAGTGCCTCGGGCGAACTGCAGGCACTCACTGCCGAGCGCAGCTGGAAGGAAATCGAGCGCGCGCTGATGGAAGTGCAACCGCAGGTGTTCTTCAAGGTGCTGAGCGCGTGCGGGGCCCTGCAGGAGCTGCTGCCAGAGCTCGATGACAGCTCCCGGACATTGGCGGCGCTGGAGCAGGCAGCGGTGCGCGCACAACCGCTGCACGTGCGCTGGGCCTGCCTGTTGCGGGGGTTGGCACCGACATCGATCAAAGCCGTCAACCAGCGCCTGAAGGCACCGCGTGAGTGCCAGGAACTGGCCATGCTGACAGGGGAATGCCTGGCGCAGGGCAATCAGGCGCTCGAACTGCCTGCCACGGCACTGCTGGAGCTGTTGCAGAAGTTCGATGTGTACCGACGGCCGCAGCGATTTGAGGATTTTTTGGTCGTTTGCGAGATGGCGGCGCGGGGCGATGGCGAGCAGGGTTACCCACAGGCCGATTACCTGCGAGGCGCAGCAGCGGCGGCGCGAGCGGTGGATGTGAAGCCGTTGGTGCAAGCCGGGCTGACGGGTCAGGCGCTGGGCGAAGCACTCAAAGGTGAACGGCTCAAAGCGCTCGAAGCTTACCAGCGCGGTTAGACCTGCCGGCCTCTTCGCGGGTAAACCCGCCCCTACAGGGGCACACATCGAGGGTTGGGCACAGCCCGTTGTAGGAGCGGGTTTACCCGCGAAAGGGCCAGACCTGCTGGCCAATTTCCACCCGCGGTTCACCGTCGCAGCCGCCACCGTATTCGCGGGTAAACCCGCTCCTACAGGGGGCACACATCAGAGGTTGGGCTCAGCCCGTTGTAGGAGCGGGTTTACCCGCGAAGAGGCCGATACAGGCTTAAGCGGGCGTCAACTGCAACCCGCGCCACTCAAAGGCAACCGGGGCCAGTACCTGATCGATCTGCGCTTCCTGCCACAGCTGCGCCATGCACTTGCCCACCCCCGGATGCACCAGGTCGGGTGCCAGCAACGACAGCGGCCACAGCACAAAAGCGTTCTTCAGGATCTCGGCACGGGGCAATACCAGCCCATCGAAGGTACCGTGCAAATCGTCATACATCAGCACGTCGATATCCAGCGGCAACCCTTTGCGGTCCGGAGCATAGCGGCCATTGTCGGCCTCGATGAACTTCAGCCGGCGGTCCAGCTCGATCAACGGCAGCGCGGTTTGCCCGGTCACCACGAAGTTGATGAACGGCCCGCTCTTGATGCCCACCGCCTGGCTTTCGAATGCCGGCGAACAGCGCATGTCGGTCAGGATGCCAGCCAACGCATCGAGCCCGGCGCACAAATGCGCCTCACGGTCGATATTGCTGCCCAGGCCCAGGTAAACCGTGCTCAAAGACATCCGCGCTCGATCTCCACGCCTACACCACCACGGGCCGCCGGCACCGCGCCCGGCTTGGTCAGCTTCAAGCGCACCCAAGGGATGTGGAACTCGTCCATCAGGGTGGCCACCAGGCGCTCGGCAAATGTTTCAACCAGCTCGAAACGGGCCTGTTCGGCAAACGCCTGGATGCGCGCCGACACACTGGCGTAATCCAGCGCCAGGTTCAGGTCGTCTCCGGCGGCGGCCGGGCGGTTGTCCCAGGCAAAGCTCAGGTCCAGGCGCAAGCACTGGCGAATATCCCGCTCCCAGTCATAGGCACCGATAACGGTATCGACTTCCAGGCCTTCGATGAACACTCTGTCCAAGCACTTCTCTCCACAGCACGACAAGGGCGACTGGCGCCGTTAGAATCAGGGCGTCCTCGCCCGGAATAGTTAGCATGTTTTGGTTACTGGCGTTGCTCGCCTACCTGCTCGGCTCGCTGTCCTTCGCCATTGTTCTCAGCCGCCTCTCGGGCAGCCCGGACCCGCGTTCCAGCGGCTCAGGCAATGCCGGCGCCACCAACATGCTACGCCTGGCAGGCCGTAAACTGGCGATCCTGACCCTGCTTGGCGACCTGTGCAAGGGCCTTTTGCCGGTACTGCTCGCCCGCGTTGCCGGGCTGGACCTGCACGCGCAGGCCTGGGTGGGCATATGCGCGGTGCTGGGCCACCTGTTCCCCCTGTACTTCCGTTTCAAGGGCGGCAAGGGCGTGGCGACGGCTGCCGGCATGCTCATGGGCCTGTATTTCCCGGCCGCGCTGCTGGCCATCGGCGCCTGGCTGCTGACCTTCTACCTCACGCGTACCAGCTCACTGGCCGCACTGATTGCCACGCCACTCACCTTGCCATTGCTGGCCTGGCGCGAGCCCGAGGCCCTGCTGCCGATCAGCGTACTGACTGTGATGATCGTGTGGCGCCACCGCAACAACCTGCGCGACTTGTTTGCAGGGCGCGAACGGCACTTCTGAACCTTCGACGCGCTGCCTTACAGCGGCGGCAACTGTTCCATCGGCCAGCGTGCCTGCACGCTGATCGCCAGGTCTTGCTGCTGCCCGGCCAGCAGGCGTTGGCAACCGGCGTAGGCGATCATCGCACCATTGTCGGTACAGAATTGCGGGCGCGCGTAGTACACGTTGCCCTTGATGCTACCGAGCATGTCTTCCAGGGACGCGCGCAGGGCCTTGTTGGCACTCACGCCACCCGCGATGACCAGCCGCTTGAGGCCGGTCTGCTTGAGCGCCCGCTTGCACTTGATGGTCAAAGTCTCCACCACCGCCTGCTGGAATGCCAGGGACAGGTCGCAACGGGTTTGCTCACTGTCGTCGCCAGCATTCTTGCATTGCTGCCAAGTGTTCAGGGCGAAGGTCTTGAGGCCACTGAAGCTGAATTCCAGGCCTGGCCGATCGGTCATTGGCCGCGGGAACACGAAGCGCCCAGGCACACCTTGCTCGGCCAGACGCGCGATTTCCGGACCACCCGGGTAATTGAGGCCGATCAGCTTGGCAGTCTTGTCGAACGCTTCACCGGCAGCATCGTCCAGGCTCTCGCCCAACAGTTCGTACTGACCGATGCCATCGACCCGAACCAGCTGGGTATGGCCACCGGAAACCAACAAAGCGACGAACGGAAACGCTGGCGGGTTTTCTTCCAGCATGGGCGCCAGCAGGTGACCCTCCATGTGGTGCACACCGATCGCCGGGATGTCCCAGGCAAAGGCCAGCGCCTGGGCGCAGGAAGCGCCCACGAGCAAGGCGCCGACCAGGCCGGGGCCCGCGGTGTAGGCGATGGCGTCGATTTCGGTGGCAACGCAGCCTGCCTCGTCCAGCACCTGGCGGATGAGCGGCAGCATTCGCTTGACGTGATCACGCGAGGCAAGCTCGGGCACCACGCCGCCGAAGACGCGGTGCAGGTCGATCTGGCTGAACAGTGCGTCGGCCAACAAACCGCGTTCACTGTCGTATAATGCGACGCCGGTTTCGTCGCAGGATGTTTCCAATCCCAGTACTAGCATGGGCTCGTCCCTTGTGGGGGCTGAATTCGAAGCCGCGCATGATAGTCCCCGTGTCGGGTGCCGACCAGCGGTTTTCGATCAGAGGCTTTGCATTCCGGCTTGCTAAGGGTTAACATCCGCAACCCTTGAAAACCGACGTTCTCCAGCACACCTTTGTTTTGCCAGGAGCACGTCTACCCCGGTAATGAATTAAGGTAGCCCTGGATGCCAGCCGTCAAAGTTAAAGAGAACGAACCCTTCGACGTAGCTCTGCGTCGTTTCAAGCGCTCCTGCGAAAAAGCCGGTGTACTGGCTGAAGTTCGTAGCCGCGAGTTTTACGAGAAGCCGACCGCAGAGCGTAAGCGCAAAGCAGCTGCTGCTGTTAAGCGTCACGCCAAGAAAGTTCAGCGCGAACAGCGCCGCGCCGTTCGTCTGTACTAATACAGACGTTCAACGCAAAGCTTCTGCCCTGCCCGGCTAACCCCCGGGCGATGGCAGTGGTCGTTTCAAACTTGAGCAGCTAGCTCAAGGCCCTGCACAAGCTTCATGCGAACTGCATCATGGGCAACCTGCCTGAAACGTCAGAGCTGGTCCTCCTTGCTGTATGACCAGACGTGCACGTCCGACTGACGAGCCCTTAGGGGCTGGCGACGAGCACACATTCCCTCGCACTTCCCCAAGCAGCACTCGCCCCCTTCGGCGCGTGAGCGATTAGACTTGCCAGTTGCCAGATAACGAGACTGCCATGGCCGGGCTGATTCCCCAAAGCTTCATTGACGACCTGATCAACCGCCTCGACATCGTCGACGTGGTGAGTTCGCGCGTCCAGCTGAAAAAAACCGGCAAGAACTACTCGGCCTGCTGCCCGTTCCACAAAGAAAAAACCCCGTCCTTCACGGTCAGCCCCGACAAGCAGTTCTACTACTGCTTCGGCTGTGGCGCCGGTGGCAACGCCTTGGGCTTTGTCATGGACCACGACAACCTGGACTTCCCCCAGGCCGTCGAGGAACTGGCACGCGCCGCTGGCATGGAAGTCCCCCGCGAGCAAGGCCGCCGTGACCAGAAGCCGCGTCAGCCCACTGACTCGCCACTGTACCCGCTACTGGACGCCGCCTCGGAGTTTTACCGCCAGGCCCTGCGCAGCCACCCGTCACGCAAGGCTGCGGTGGACTACCTCAAGGGCCGCGGCCTGTCCGGGGAAATTGCCCGCGACTTCGGTCTGGGCTTTGCCCCGCCCGGCTGGGACAACCTGCTCAAGCACCTGGGTGCCGACACCCTGCAGCAGAAGGTGATGATCGATGCCGGCCTGCTGATCGAGAACGCCGAGAGCGGCAAGCGCTACGACCGCTTCCGCGACCGGGTGATGTTCCCGATACGTGACAGCCGCGGGCGCATCATCGCCTTCGGTGGCCGGGTGCTCGGCGACGACAAGCCCAAGTACCTGAACTCCCCGGAAACCCCGGTGTTCCACAAGGGACAGGAGCTGTACGGGCTGTACGAGGCGCGCAAGCACAACCGCAACCTCGACGAGATCATCGTCGTCGAGGGCTACATGGACGTCATTGCCCTGGCCCAGCAAGGCCTGCGCAATGCCGTGGCCACCCTTGGCACCGCCACCAGCGAAGAGCACCTCAAGCGCCTGTTCCGCGTGGTGCCCAGCGTGCTGTTCTGTTTTGACGGCGACCAGGCTGGGCGCAAGGCGGCCTGGCGCGCACTGGAATCGACATTGTCGAACCTGCAGGACGGCCGTCGCGCGCGCTTCCTGTTCCTGCCCGAAGGCGAAGACCCCGACAGCCTGGTGCGTGCCGAAGGTACCGACGCCTTCATGGCCCGTATCAACCAGCACGCCCAACCGCTGGCCGACTACTTCTTCGAGCAACTTGGCGTCGAAGCCGACCCGCGCTCACTGGAAGGCAAGGCGCATATGGCGACCTTGGCCGCACCGTTGATCGAAAAGATCCCCGGCGCCAACCTGCGTCAGCTGATGCGCAACCGCCTGAAGGAAATCACCGGCCTCGACCCGCAGCAGGTCGAGCATCTGGCGCAACAAGCGCCGGCGACCAGCAGCATGCCGGACTACGACCCTGGCTACGACTACGACGCCATGGCCAGCTACACCCCCGACTACGGCGACATGCCGCAGCACGACTATGCCCCCGTTCATCAGGAGCAGGCATGGAAACCCAACAAGGGTGGTAGCAAGAAACCGTGGAGTGACAAACCCTGGGACAAGAACCGCAAGGGCGGCAAGCCCTGGCAGCAACGCGACGAAGCACCTCCCCGCGTGCCAGCACCGGTCGAGCCGCCCACCCTGGCCGCGCTGCGCACCCTGCTGCACCACCCACCGCTGGCAGGCAAGGTGGAAGATGCCAGCCACTTCGCCGACGAAGAACACCTGTACAGCCAGCTGCTGGTGGCGTTGATCGAAGCCGCGCAGAAAAATCCTGGGCTAAGCTCAATGCAGTTGATCGCACGTTGGCATGGCACCGAACAGGGCCGCCTGCTGCGAGCCCTGGCGGAAAAGGAATGGCTTATCGTGGCCGACAACCTTGAACAACAGTTTTTCGACACTATAACTAGCTTGTCCGCCCGCCAACGCGAGCGCAGCCTGGAACAACTGCTCAGGAAATCACGTCAAAGCGAATTGACCAGCGAGGAAAAAACCCAGCTCCTCGCCCTGCTGAGCCGAAATGTTCCCGCACAAACGCCGACCTCATCTGGCGCGTGAGGCCCATGCTCGGGTATAATCCTCGGCTTGTTTTTTGCCCGCCAAGACCTTCAGTGGATAGGGTGTTATGTCCGGAAAAGCGCAACAGCAGTCTCGTATCAAAGAGTTGATCACCCGCGGTCGTGAGCAGGGCTACCTGACTTACGCGGAGGTCAACGACCACCTGCCTGAGGATATTTCAGATCCGGAACAGGTGGAAGACATCATCCGCATGATCAACGACATGGGGATCAACGTATTCGAGAGTGCTCCGGATGCGGATGCCCTTCTGTTGGCGGAAGCCGACACCGATGAAGCCGCGGCCGAAGAAGCCGCTGCTGCATTGGCGGCAGTTGAAACCGATATCGGCCGCACGACCGACCCGGTGCGCATGTACATGCGCGAAATGGGTACTGTCGAGCTGCTGACCCGCGAAGGCGAGATCGAAATCGCCAAGCGTATCGAGGAAGGCATTCGTGAAGTCATGGGCGCTATCGCCCACTTCCCGGGCACTGTCGACTACATTCTCGGCGAATATGATCGCGTCACCACCGAGGGTGGCCGCCTGTCGGACGTTCTCAGCGGTTACATCGACCCTGACGACAACATTGCCGCGCCAACCGAAGAAGTGCCGATCCCAGGCGCCAAGGCTGCAGCGGCGAAGGAAGAGTCCGACGACGACGAAGAAGAATCCGAAAGCGGTGACGACGAGGAAGAGGCCGAGAGCGGCCCGGACCCGGTAGTCGCAGCCCAACGCTTCGGTGCGGTATCCGATCAGCTTCAGGCGACCTCCAAGGTCCTGAAGAAAAATGGTCGTAACCACAAGGAAAGCATCGAGGCCCTGCAGGCCCTGGCTGACCTGTTCATGCCGATCAAGCTGGTACCGAAGCAGTTCGAGGTACTGGTCGAGCGTGTACGTGATGCCCTGAACCGTCTGCGGCAGCAAGAACGCGCCATCATGCAGCTCTGCGTACGTGACGCCCGCATGCCGCGAGCCGACTTCCTGCGCATGTTCCCAAGCAACGAAACCGACCAGACCTGGAGCGGTGACCTGGCCAAGCGCAACACCAAGTGGGCTGCCGCCCTGGGTGAAAAGAACGCTGCCATCGTCGCTTGCCAACAGAAGCTGATCGACCTTGAGACCGAAACCGGCCTGACCGTTGCCGAGATCAAGGAAATCAACCGTCGCATGTCGATCGGTGAAGCCAAGGCCCGCCGCGCCAAGAAAGAAATGGTCGAGGCGAACCTGCGTCTGGTGATTTCCATCGCCAAGAAGTACACCAACCGTGGCCTGCAGTTCCTCGACCTGATCCAGGAAGGCAACATCGGTCTGATGAAAGCGGTGGACAAGTTCGAATACCGTCGCGGCTACAAGTTCTCGACCTATGCCACCTGGTGGATCCGTCAGGCGATCACCCGTTCGATCGCCGACCAGGCACGCACCATCCGGATTCCGGTGCACATGATCGAGACGATCAACAAGCTCAACCGTATTTCCCGCCAGATGCTGCAGGAAATGGGTCGCGAACCGACTCCGGAAGAGCTGGGCGAGCGCATGGAAATGCCTGAGGACAAAATCCGCAAGGTACTGAAGATCGCCAAAGAGCCGATCTCCATGGAAACCCCGATCGGTGACGACGAAGATTCGCACCTGGGCGACTTCATCGAGGACTCGACCATGCAGTCCCCGATCGACGTAGCCACGGTCGAAAGCCTCAAGGAAGCTACCCGTGACGTGCTCTCGGGCCTGACCGCACGTGAAGCCAAGGTGCTGCGCATGCGTTTCGGTATCGACATGAACACCGACCACACCCTCGAAGAGGTGGGCAAGCAGTTTGACGTAACGCGTGAGCGGATCCGTCAGATCGAAGCGAAGGCGTTGCGCAAGCTGCGCCACCCGACTCGCAGCGAGCACCTGCGCTCCTTCCTCGACGAGTGATGACAAAACCCCGGCCCAGGCCGGGGTTTTTCTTTAGTGGCCCGAGACATAAAGCCCGCCTTCCGTTGCACACCTGCAGCAATGCCCGTCTACACTCGACTGCAGACCACCTGAGTGCGAGGCTGCCATGTCCTTGAAGCCGGCCATTCTGTTGCTGATCCTGATTTTATGGAACACAACGGCCGGCGCCCTGACCCTGACAGATGAGGAGAACGCCTGGCTGGCTGCCCACCCGCAGCTGAAACTGGGTGTAGACGCCTCTTGGCCACCGTTCGAGTTTCGCGACCAGGAGGGCCGGTACCAGGGATTGGCCGCCGACTACATCGCCATGATCCAGCAGCGCCTGGGCGTGACGTTCAAACCGGTCGAACCCAGCAGCTGGACCGAGGTGCTGGCGCAAGCGCGGGAAAGCCGTATCGACCTGCTGCCCGGCATCATGTCCACCCCCGAACGCCAAGGCTTCCTGGCTTTCACTCGCCCGTACCTCGACTTCCCCATTGTCATCCTCGCGCACAAAGGCGGCGAGCAACCGCGCAAGCTGGCTGACCTGTACGGCCTGAAAGTTGCCGTGGTCGAGAACTACGCGCCGCACGAGTTGCTGCGTACCCACCACCCGGACCTCAACCTGGTTGCCCTGCCAAACGTCAGCTCCACGCTGCAAGCCCTGGCTACCGACCAAGTGGATGCCGTGGTCGGCGACCTCGCTTCCAGTATCTGGAGCCTGCGCCAACTCAAGCTCGACGGCCTCTACGTCAGCGGCGAAACGCCCTACCGCTACCAGCTGGCGATGGCCGTTCCCCGCGACAAGAGCGTGCTGGTCGGCATCCTCGACAAAGTGATGGCCGACATGAGCAGCAGCGAAATCAGCCAGATCCAGCAGCACTGGGTGGGCAATGTGGTCGACCAGCGGATGTTCTGGTCCGACCTGCTGGTGTATGGCCTGCCAACGGTGCTGTTGCTGATGGCTGTGCTGGCAGTGGTCATTCGCATCAACCGCCGGCTCAGCTCGGAAATTTCCCGACGCATCGCCCTTGAGCAAGAACTGCGCAGCAGCGAGTACCACTACCGCGGCCTGGTCGAGAGCCTGTCAGCCATCGCCTGGGAAGCCGATGCCAACGACTTCACCTACAGCTACGTTTCACCCCATGCCGAAGACCTGCTTGGCTACCCATTGAGTGACTGGCTCAGGCCCGGTTTCTGGCGCAGCATCCTACACCCGGAGGACGCGCTCTGGGCCCAGGCCTACTGCGACAGCGAGACCGCAGCGGGGCGCGACCACAGCCTGGACTACCGGGTGATCCGGGCTGACGGTCAGCCCCTCTGGGTACGCAACATCGTCAGCATGATCGAGCACGGCCACCAGCCAGTGATGCGCGGGCTGATGATCGACATCAGCGAAACCAAGCGCACGGAGGACGCCCTGCGCCTGTCCGAACAGAAGTTCGCCTCGGTATTCCAGCAGTGCCCCGATATCTTGCTGATCGCTCGCCACAGCGATGGCTGCCTGCTGGAGGTGAACGAGGCTTTCGAAGAGCAGATCGGCCTGCCCTCAGACCAGGTCATTGGCCGCACTGCCACCGACCTTGACCTGTGGGGCGTAGAGGGCAGTGGCCCGCTCCTGCTTGAAAGGTTGCACCAAGGGGGTATCCGTAACCTGGAAATGAGCTTCCGCCGCAGCAACGGCCAACTGTTCACCGGCCTGACTTCGGCTGAAACCTTCGAACTGGACGGCACACCCGCGCTGGTAGTGGCGGTACGCGACATCAGCCAGCTCAAGGAGACCCAGCAGCAGCTGCAAACTTCTGAAGAAAAGTTCGCAAAGGCCTTCCACGCTTCGCCCGACGGCCTGCTGCTGTCGCGCCAGAGCGACGGTTTGCTGCTGGAGGTGAACGAAGGCTTCTGCCGCCTCACCGGCTACGACCTCAACCCAACCATCGACCAGACCTCGCTGGACCTGGGTATCTGGGTCGACCTCAACGAGCGCAAACGCCTGGTCGACCAGTTAAACCGCGACGGCTTCGTGCGCGACTTCACCTGCCATATCCGCCGCAGCGACGGGCAAATCCGACTGTGCGAGCTGTCCGCCCGGCCCCTGCCGATTACCGGCGTTGACTGCATGCTGACCATCGCCCGCGACATCACCGAGCGTCACCTGATGCAAGAAAAACTGCAGCTGGCCGCCACGGTGTTCGAGAACACTGCCGAAGGGGTGCTGATTACCGACATTGACCAACGCATCAGTGCCGTCAACCGTGCCTTCAGCGAAATCACCGGCTACAGCGAGATCGAGGCCCTCGGCCAGACCCCGCGCCTGCTCGCCTCTGGCCAGCACGACAGCGCTTTCTACCTGGCCATGTGGCACCAGCTTACCGCCGAGGGCCACTGGCAGGGCGAAATCTACAACAAGCGCAAGAACGGCGAACTTTACCCAAGCTGGCTGACCATCAGCGCCGTGCGCAACAGCGACCGCGAGATCACCCACTTCGTGGCGGTTTTTGCAGACATCTCCAGCATCAAGCACGCCCAGGCCAAACTCGACTATCAGGCCCACCACGACCCGCTGACCGGCCTGCCCAATCGCACCTTGTTCGAAAACCGGCTGCAGGGCGTACTCACCTGCGCGCAGGTGTCCAACCGCCAGGGCGCAGTGCTGTTCCTGGACCTCGACCGCTTCAAGCACATCAACGACAGCCTTGGCCACCCGGTCGGCGACCTGCTGCTCAAGGGCATCGCCCAGCGCCTGAAAGAGCAGGTACGCGACGTTGACACCGTAGCCCGCCTGGGTGGCGACGAATTCATCATTCTGCTGCCCGGCTTGCACAAGCCCAGTGACGCCAGCACTATCGCCAACAAACTACTGGCCTGCTTCAACGCACCGTTCCAGGCCGGCGAGCATGAGTTTTTCACCAGCGCCAGCATCGGCATCAGCCTCTACCCACAGGATGGCACCGACGTCTCCACACTGATCCGCAACGCCGACGCCGCCATGTACCGCTCCAAGGCCAAAGGCCGTAACCGCGTCGAAGCCTACACCCGCGACCTCACCGCCCAGGCCAGCGAGCGCATCGCCCTGGAGCATGAGCTGCGCCGGGCCGTCGAACGCAACGAAATGAGCCTGTGCTTCCAGCCCAAGCTCAGCTTGAAGACCCAGAGCCTGGTGGGTGCCGAAGCGCTGATCCGCTGGAGCCACCCGACCTTTGGTGAGGTACCGCCGGAACACTTCATCCACCTGGCGGAAGAGAACGGCACCATCCTGCAGCTCGGCGACTGGGTACTGGAGCAAGCCTGCCGGCAGATGCAGGCCTGGAAGCAGCACTACGAACCCTTCGGCCCGCTGTCGATCAACCTTGCCGGCGCCCAGCTGCGCCACCCACACCTGGCACGACGCATCGAACAACTGCTCAAGCACTACCAGCTGAGGGCCGGTGACCTGCAGCTGGAAATCACCGAGAACTTCATCATGAGCCAGGCAGAGGAGGCCTTGGCCGTGCTGTACCAACTGAAAAAACTGGGTGTACAGCTAGCCATCGACGACTTTGGCACCGGCTATTCCTCGCTGAGCTACCTGAAGCGCCTGCCGCTGGACATCCTCAAGATCGACAAGTCGTTCATCCGCGGCCTACCCGACGATCCACACGACGCCGCCATTGCCCGGGCGATCATTGCCCTGGGCCGCAGCATGCAGTTGACCATCATTGCCGAAGGCGTGGAGAACCAGGCCCAGCAACGTTTTCTGGCGGCCGAGGGCTGCGAGCAGATCCAGGGCTACATCGTCAGCCTCCCGCTACCGCCAGAGGAATTTGCGGCCGCGTTTCTTCGCATAGCACTATCGGATCTTTCAGATGGCACAGGTGCGAAACCCTCGTTATAATCCGCCCACTTACTGAGGGCCTATAGCTCAGTCGGTTAGAGCAGAGGACTCATAATCCTTTGGTCCACGGTTCGAGTCCGTGTGGGCCCACCAGCTTACAAGCCGCGCACTGCGCGGCTTTTTCATGCCCGCAAGAAATAAATGGTCAGGGGCGCGTACATCCAGCGCAGCGGTGCCGAGCGCATGACCTTGGAAGTGGCGCTGAGACGGTATCTCAGCGAAATCAGCCCCACCAAGAAGCCGATCACCCAGCACTCCGATAATCGCGGAAAGGTGCCCTATCGATACTTCAAGCCAAACACCCTAGCTTGAGGATCAGACAATGAGCCGAATAGCCGCCATTATCAGCTCACAAAATGAGCCGAATATGCTCGCTAATCGGCTCACAGATGAGCAAGCCTATGAATGAACCTGGGCCTGCCCCGTGAAAACGGACGCCAAGAAGCTGGCTACAGAGACAACTGCCTCAAGCCTTTGCGTATTCGTTCGGTGCGCTCATCACTGGCGCGGCGCCTGGGGATAAACGAAGAAGGCCGCACCACTGCACGATCCAGTCCATCGGGCGATGCCCATAAACCATGGCAACCCCATAAGAACCCTCCCAACCTGCTCCCCCCCTCTGCCAACGTCCGCAAATGTACCGCTGTTGGTTAATCCCCTCCCGGACGCATCTCGACCTGCCGTGGGTTGTAGAAGGTCATGCCACGCGGAATATCCCGCGTAACCAACGACATCGCGCCAATCACCACGTCATCGCCAATGTCGATGCGATCAGCAACGATGCAACTGTTGGCGCCCATGCTCACGTTGTCACCAATGCGCAGTGCGTACTCCTGCAACCCCAGGGTCTTGATGCCGATCGAGCAGTTCTGCCGGATGAAGAAATTGCGCCCGATGCTGACGTACCGGGTAATCACCACCCCCGGCAGGTGCGCGATGCGCAGGCCGGGGGCAATCTGGGCGCCGATGTCGATGTCCACCCCATACTTGAGGTTGAGCCGCTGTTGCATGCGCCGGGCGTGACGCCGGGCAAGGCCGCCGCGGGCGTCGAGGTACTGGGCCAGGCGATAGGCGAAGAGGAAACGCAGTTTGTTGTCCTTGCGTGCGCGGCGCAGCACGTTGAACAGCAGGCTGATAGGGCGTCCGGGCCTTTTCTTGTTGGAGACTTCCAGTCGCCAGCATTCGAGCAGGTGGTCGAGGTTCACGCTGAGGTTCCCGTTGAACTAGCACTTCATCATGCCGAATTAGTGTCGAAGACGCAGCCTTCGGACATGCGCGGCCGTTCTATCCCAAAGTGCCAAACCGACGCCGTCAACGGTGATCGACTGTACCTGGCCTTGCCCTGATTGGCACAGGCTGGATAGGCTAGCGGGCCAACCGTAGAGACTCGCCATGTCGGATGCCCGCTCCATCACGCTGGATGAAATCGATCGCCAGCTGATCGCCCTGCTGCAGATCAACGCCCGCGAAAGCGTCGCCACCCTCGCCCGCCAGTTGGGCATCGCCCGCACTACCGTCAATTCGCGCCTGGAGCGGCTGGAGAAAAACAAGGTTATCTCCGGCTATGGCGTACGCCTGGGCCAGAGTGTGATAGGCGGCGGGTTGCAGGCGTATGTCGGGATCAAGGTGCAGCCACGCTCCGGCAAGGACGTGGTGCGGCGCCTGAGTGCCATGGGCCAGGTGCAGCAGCTGTGTGCGGTAAGCGGCGAATTCGACTATGTGGCCTGGCTGCGTACGGACTCGCCCGAGCAGCTGGATCAGTTGCTCGACCAGATTGGCAGTGTCGACGGGGTGGAGAAAACCACCACGTCAATCATTCTCAGCAGCAAGGTGGACCGTGGACAGCCGCTTTGAACGGACTGGCGCTCGGGTGGGGTTATCGATGAGGCCGGTTGTAGGAGCGGGTTTACCCGCGAATAGGGCAGAGAATCTACCGACACATTCGCGGGTGAACCCGCTCCTACAAAGAGCCAGGGCGGCTTGTGAACTACCTCGACAGCCTGCCTCGTCTTAATGAACATAAGCTTAATCATTACGACGAAACTAACTACATTCAGACAACACTCTGCACCTTAATTACGAACACCCCACTCCCTAAAATGACAGCCAGGCATCTCCTATACTCAGGCTCCGCTCCTCGCGCAGCCTCTCTGGCAAGGTCATTTCATGAACAAGAAGAACCGCCACCCCGCCGACGGCAAGAAGCCAATCACCATTTTCGGCCCGGACTTCCCTTTTGCTTTCGACGACTGGCTGGAACACCCGGCAGGCCTGGGCAGCATTCCGGCTGAGCGCCACGGGGAAGAGGTGGCCATTGTCGGTGCCGGTATCGCCGGCCTGGTAGCGGCCTACGAGCTAATGAAGCTGGGCCTCAAGCCGGTGGTGTACGAGGCGTCCAAGCTGGGCGGCCGGCTGCGCTCGCAAGCCTTCAATGGCACTGACGGGATCGTTGCCGAGCTGGGTGGCATGCGCTTCCCGGTGTCGTCCACCGCCTTCTACCACTACGTCGACAAGCTGGGACTGGAAACCAAGCCCTTTCCCAACCCGCTGACCCCGGCTTCGGGCAGCACGGTGATCGACCTGGAAGGCCAGACCTACTACGCCGAGAAGCCCACCGACCTGCCGCAACTGTTTCATGAGGTAGCCGACGCCTGGGCCGATGCGCTGGAGAGCGGTGCGCAGTTCGCCGATATCCAGCAGGCCATCCGCGACCGTGATGTACCGCGCCTGAAGGAACTTTGGAACAAGCTGGTGCCGCTGTGGGACGACCGCACCTTCTACGACTTCGTCGCCACCTCGCGCTCTTTTGCCAAGCTGAGCTTCCAGCACCGCGAAGTGTTCGGCCAGGTCGGTTTCGGCACCGGCGGTTGGGACTCGGACTTCCCCAACTCGATGCTGGAAATCTTCCGCGTGGTGATGACCAACTGCGACGACCACCAGCACCTGGTGGTCGGGGGCGTGGAACAAGTGCCACAAGGCATCTGGCGCCACGTACCCGAACGCTGCGTGCATTGGCCAGAGGGCACCAGCCTGAGCACGCTGCATGGCGGCGCACCGCGTACCGGGGTCAAGCGCATTGCCCGCGCCGCCGATGGCCGCCTGGCGGTCACCGACAACTGGGGCGATACCCGCCACTACAGCGCAGTACTCGCCACCTGCCAGACCTGGTTGCTGACCACCCAGATCGACTGCGAGGAATCGCTGTTCTCGCAAAAGATGTGGATGGCCCTGGACCGTACCCGCTACATGCAGTCGTCGAAAACCTTCGTCATGGTCGACCGCCCGTTCTGGAAGGACAAGGACCCGGAAACCGGCCGTGACCTGCTGAGCATGACCCTCACCGACCGCCTCACCCGCGGCACTTACCTGTTCGACAACGGCAACGACAAGCCCGGGGTGATCTGCCTGTCGTACTCGTGGATGAGCGACGCGCTGAAGATGCTGCCGCACCCGGTGGAGAAGCGCGTACAACTGGCCCTGGATGCGCTGAAGAAGATTTACCCGAAGACCGATATCGCCGGCCACATCATCGGCGACCCGATCACGGTTTCCTGGGAGGCCGACCCGTACTTCCTCGGCGCCTTCAAAGGCGCGCTTCCGGGCCATTACCGCTACAACCAGCGGATGTATGCGCACTTCATGCAGCAGGACATGCCGGCGGAGCAGCGCGGTATCTTCATTGCCGGTGACGACGTGTCATGGACCCCCGCCTGGGTTGAAGGCGCGGTGCAGACGTCGCTGAATGCGGTGTGGGGTATCATGAACCACTTTGGTGGCCACACCCACCCCGACAACCCGGGCCCGGGCGATGTGTTCAACGAAATCGGCCCGATCGCCCTGGCGGATTGAGACAAGGAGGCACCATGCGCATCGCTCTGTACCAGGGCGCACCCAAGCCACTGGATGTGCCCGGCAACCTGCAACGGCTGCGCCACCAGGCGCAGTTGGCAGCCGAACGCGGCGCACAGTTGCTGGTGTGCCCGGAGATGTTCCTGACCGGCTACAACATCGGCCTGGCCCAGGTCGAGCGCCTGGCCGAGGCCGCCGATGGCCCGGCAGCCATGACCGTGGTAGAGATCGCCCAGGCGCACCGCATCGCCATTGTCTATGGCTACCCGGAGCGCGGCGACGACGGGGCGATCTACAACAGCGTGCAGTTGATCGATGCGCATGGTCGCAGCCTGAGCAATTACCGCAAGACGCACCTGTTCGGTGAACTGGACCGCTCGATGTTCAGCCCAGGTGCCGACCACTTCCCGGTGGTGGAACTGGAAGGCTGGAAGGTTGGCCTGCTGATCTGCTACGACATCGAGTTCCCGGAGAACGCCCGACGCCTAGCGCTGGACGGCGCCGAGCTGATCCTGGTGCCGACGGCGAACATGACGCCGTACGACTTTACCTGTCAGGTGACCGTGAGGGCACGGGCGCAGGAAAACCAGTGCTACCTGGTATATGCCAACTACTGCGGCGCGGAAGACGAGATCCAGTATTGCGGGCAGAGCAGCATCATCGGCCCGGATGGCAGCTTGCTGGCCATGGCCGGGCGGGATGAGTGCCAGTTGTTGGCAGAGCTGGAACATGAGCGGGTGGTGCAGGGACGCACGGCGTTTCCCTACCTGACCGATTTGCGCCAGGAGCTGCACCTGCGTAAAGGCTGACAGGGGCCGCTATGCGGCCCATTCGCGGGCACGCCCGCTCCCACGGGATCTGCGCTGCCTTTCATACCGGCGCCCTAACCGCGAAAAGGCCGGGCCTGCGAACAAATCGGTTAGCATGGAAAGCAGCCACCGGAGCCCCCATGCCTGACGCCATCCGCCACCTTACCCTCGCCAACGGCTTGCAACTGACCCTGCGCCACGCCCCGCGCCTCAAGCGCTCGGCCGCCGCACTGCGGGTGCACGCGGGCAGCCACGATGCGCCTGCCAAATGGCCCGGTCTGGCGCACTTCCTCGAACACCTGTTCTTCCTCGGTACCCCGCGCTTCCCGCTGGAAGACGGCCTGATGCGCTACGTGCAAGCCCTGGGCGGCCAGGTCAACGCCAGCACCCGGGAACGCGCCACCGACTTTTTCTTCGAGGTGCCCCCCAACACGCTCGGTGGCGGTCTCGAGCGCCTGTGCCAAATGCTGGCAGAACCGGATCTGGGCATCGAACGCCAACGCCGTGAACGCGAAGTGATCCATGCCGAATTCATCGCCTGGTCGCGCAATCCATCGGCCCAACAGCAGTTCGCCTTGCTGCAGTCAGTGTCAGCCAAGCATCCACTGGGCGCTTTTCATGCTGGCAATCGATACACCCTGGCCTTGCACGATGCGGCCTTCCAGCAAGCGCTTGCGGGCTTTCATCAACGCTTCTACCAAGGCGGCCAGATCTGCCTGAGCCTTTGCGGGCCGCAGCCGCTGGATGAACTTGAACGCCTTGCCCGGCAGCAGGCCGAACTGTTCGCCGCAGGTGAGCGCGTACCGCAAATGCCGCCGCCGCCACTGCCAGCAATCGCTAGCGCTTTGACCTTCACTCACCAAGGCCTCCCCAGCGGTGCCGAGCACGCCCTGGAACTGCTGATCGCTTACCTGGAGGACAGCCGCCCAGGTACCTGGCTGGGCGCGCTTCGCGAGCGTGGCTGGCTACAACGTTTCACGGCCGAAAGGTTGTATGCGTTCGCCGGTCAGCTGCTGTGGCACCTTGACCTGAAGCTCAGTGCCGACGCTTGCCCGGACGAAGCCAGCGCCCTGCTGCAAGGTTGGTTCAGGTTCATCCGCCAGGCCGACCGCAAACAGTTGAACCACCAATTCGGCCTGTTGCAGCACAGCCGTGCGCACAGTGCCAGCGCGCTTGAGCTGGCCCGCCGGGACAGCACAGGCCAGCCGTTCGCCAAGCTGGATGCCCAAGGGTTGCAGGCGCTTGGCGCCCTGCTGGAAAGCCTGCCAGGTGGCGACCATGGCGATTGGCAGCTTTTGCCAGTCGACCCATTGCTTAAGGCTGACCTGCCCCATGCCAAGGCGCAGCCGCTGCCGGCAGCGCTGAAGATCAGTGACCAGCTCCCGCCAGCGCGCCAATACGCGGCGCTGTACCTACGCTGGCATGTACCTTCGCCTTTGCGCCAGCAGCTACAGCGTGTGCTGGAACTGGCCCTGGCACCACTGCAGGAACGCTGTGACCGCGCCTCCGTGCAACTGCAGTACAGCAGCGCCGGAGAATACTGGCAGTTGCGCTGCGCCGGCCTGCCAGCAGCAGTGCTGCGGGCAGTGGAACAAGCCTTGGCCTTGATGCTCAAGCCACCTGCCCGTTGCTGGCTGCCCGACACGGCGCAGCCCCCGGCCCTGATCCCCATCAGGTCCCTACTCAAGCAACTGCCAGACGCGGTACGGGGTAGCCTGCCCGCAGCGGTGCCTGCCTGCACGCTGACCCAGCAGCAGCTCGACAGCCTGTGGCTGCACACCGAGTGGCATGGCTTGGCTGCAGGCTTCGAGGACACCGCGCTAAACGCCTTGGGCACCGCGCTGTTGCAGTGCCCTGGGCAAGGCTCGCGGCCGGGGCCCCTGCCATCATGGGCCAACCACCGCTGGCAGCATGCCCACGTGCAAGGCAGCGAACATGCCCTGCTGCTCTTCTGCCCGTTGCCGGCGGCAAAAGAGGCCGCAGGCCGCCTGTTAGCCCAATTGCTGCAAGGGCCGGTTTACCAGCGCCTGCGGGTAGACTTGCAACTCGGCTACGCGGTGTTCAGCGCCTTTCGTCAGGTCGAGGGGGTCGGTGGGCTGCTGTTCGGTGTGCAGTCCCCCCACACCGGTCAGGCACAGGTGCTCGACCACCTGCTCAGCCTGCTGCGCCATGGCGTCACCCTTGACCCGGCCGCTCGCCAGGCGTTGGCCGGGCAATTCGACGAACCCGCCATGGCCAATGCCGATGTCGCCGAATGGGCGTGGCAGACACACTTGGGCACACAAGCCGATCGGCTGGATGTGCTGCGCAGGTCTATCCTGACTACGCGGCAGACGGATCTGGACCACCTGCTGAGCGACCTGCTCGACCCAGGTTCCGCTTGGCTATGTTTGGCCAACGCTGCCGCGCCAGACACTTCCTGGCAGGTTGAAAATCGATGATTATTACGCGAACTGCAACGGCGCTTCTCGAATAATTAACCTTCCGGTTCAAATTTTTCTTGTAAGATAGCGCAATCCCGTTTTCACGGAACTGCCAACGCATGGCGGTACCCAAGTAGTAGCTGAACAACCCAACCCTCATTCGGAAGGAGTAATTCCATGTGGACCAAACCTGCATACACTGACCTGCGTATCGGCTTCGAAGTCACCATGTACTTCGCTAACCGCTAAGCCGGGCTTAGGGTTTCACGCCTCGGCCTGCCGGGGCGTTTTCGTTTTTCAGATCCGGTTTCTGCATAGAGAGTGGCCATGTACATCCAGGTTCTCGGCTCCGCCGCCGGTGGCGGGTTCCCGCAGTGGAACTGCAACTGCGTCAACTGCAAGGGCTACCGTGATGGCACCCTGAAAGCCACCGCGCGCACCCAGTCATCCATCGCCCTGTCCGACGACGGTGTGCACTGGATATTGTGCAATGCCTCGCCTGACATCCGCGCCCAACTGCAGGCCTTTGCGCCGATGCAGCCGGCCCGGGCACTGCGCGACACCGGTATCAATGCCATCGTCCTGCTGGACAGCCAGATCGACCACACCACCGGCCTGCTCAGCCTGCGCGAAGGCTGCCCGCATCAGGTGTGGTGCACGGACATGGTCCACCAGGACCTGACCACCGGTTTCCCGCTGTTCAACATGCTCAGCCACTGGAACGGTGGCTTGCAGTGGAACCGAATCGAGCTGGAAGGCAGCTTCGTGATCGACGCCTGCCCCAACCTCAAGTTCACCCCCTTCCCCCTGCGCAGCGCCGCGCCGCCCTACTCCCCGCACCGCTTCGACCCGCACCCGGGCGATAACCTGGGTTTGATGGTCGAAGACACCCGCACCGGCGGCAAGCTGTTCTACGCCCCGGGCCTGGGCCAGGTCGACGAAAAGCTGCTGGCGATGATGCACGGTGCCGACTGCCTGCTGGTCGACGGCACCCTCTGGGAAGACGACGAAATGCAGCGCCGTGGCGTGGGCACCCGCACCGGCCGCGAGATGGGTCACCTGGCCCAGAACGGCCCTGGCGGCATGCTGGAAGTGCTCGACGGCTTCCCGCGCCAGCGCAAGGTACTTATCCACATCAACAACACCAACCCGATTCTCGACGAAGACTCACCCGAGCGCGCCGAAGTCCTGCGCCGGGGCGTCGAAGTTGCCTTCGACGGCATGAGCATCGCGTTGTAAAACAGTCTGTGAGGCGACACCAGACCCTGTGGGAGCGGGCATGCCCGCGAAAAAGCCAACACGGTCAATGGCACCGGCTTCGCCGGTGTTCGCGGGCACGCCCGCTCCCACAAGGGAGAGGGATGTGCCAGGCCAGATAATCGTTCTACAGGAGCCAGCCGAATGAGCGACGCACTGCCAATGTCCCCTGCCGAATTCGAGCAGGCCCTGCGCGCCAAGGGCGCCTATTACCACATCCATCACCCGTATCACGTGGCGATGTACCAGGGGCGCGCCACCCGCGAGCAGATCCAGGGCTGGGTAGCCAACCGCTTCTACTACCAGGTCAACATCCCGATGAAGGATGCCGCGATCCTGGCCAACTGCCCGGACCGCGAAGTGCGCCGCGAGTGGATCCAGCGCCTGCTCGACCACGATGGTGCGCCCGGCGAGGATGGCGGCATCGAAGCATGGCTGCGCCTGGGCCAGGCTGTCGGGCTGGACCCGGACCAATTGCGCTCGCAAGAACTGGTATTGCCTGGCGTGCGCTTTGCCGTGGACGCCTACGTCAACTTTGCCCGCCGCGCCAGCTGGCAGGAAGCCGCCAGCAGTTCGCTGACCGAGCTGTTCGCCCCGCAAATCCACCAGTCACGCCTGGACAGCTGGCCGCAGCACTATCCGTGGATCGACCCCGCCGGCTATGAGTATTTCCGTACCCGCCTGGGCCAGGCTCGACGCGATGTGGAACACGGCCTGGCGATTACCCTGCAGCACTACACCACCCGTGCGGGCCAGGAGCGTATGCTGGAGATACTGCAGTTCAAGCTGGATATCCTCTGGAGTATGCTCGATGCCATGAGCATGGCCTACGAACTGAACCGCCCACCCTATCACTCCGTCACCCAGGAACGGGTGTGGCACAAGGGAATCACCCTATGAGTTTCGACCGTAACCAAGTGCCGAACTGGCGCCCCGGCTACCGCTTCCAGTACGAGCCGGCGCAAAAGGGCCATGTGTTGCTGTACCCCGAAGGCATGATCAAGCTCAACGACAGCGCGAGCCTGATCGGTGGCCTGATCGACGGCCAGCGTGATGTGGCAGCGATTATCAGCGAACTCGAACAGCAATTCCCCGATGTCCCGGAAGTGGCCGATGACATCGAGCAGTTCATGGAGGTGGCCCGTGCCGAACACTGGATCGTCCTCGCCTGAGTTGCCACCTACGCCCGAGGTCGGCCTGCCGCTGTGGTTGCTGGCCGAGCTGACCTACCGCTGCCCGCTGCAGTGCCCGTATTGCTCCAACCCGCTGGACTTCGCCGCCCAGGGCCAGGAGCTGAGCACCGAACAGTGGTTCAAGGTCATGGCTGAAGCGCGGGAAATGGGCGCCGCACAAATCGGCTTTTCCGGCGGTGAACCGCTGGTACGCCAGGACCTTGCCCAACTGATCGCAGAGGCCCGCCGCCTGGGTTACTACACCAACCTGATCACCTCGGGCATTGGCCTGACCGAAGCGCGCATCGCCGACTTCAAAAAGGCTGGCCTGGACCATATCCAGATCAGCTTCCAGGCCAGCGACGAGCAGGTGAACAACCTGCTGGCCGGCTCGAAAAAGGCTTTTGCACAAAAGCTGGAGATGGCCCGCGCGGTAAAAGCCCATGGCTACCCGATGGTGCTCAACTTCGTCACCCATCGGCACAACATCGACAAGATCGACCGCATCATCGAGTTGTGCATTGCCCTTGAGGCCGACTTTGTCGAGCTCGCCACGTGCCAGTTCTATGGCTGGGCGCACCTCAACCGCCTTGGGCTGCTGCCAACCCGCGCGCAGCTCGAGCGGGCCGAACGTATCACCAACGAATACCGGGACAAGCTCAAGGCCGAGGGCAACCCGTGCAAGCTTATTTTCGTTACCCCCGACTACTATGAAGAGCGCCCCAAGGCCTGCATGAACGGCTGGGGCAACCTGTTCCTCACCATCACCCCGGACGGTACCGCATTGCCCTGCCACGGCGCCCGCCAGCTGCCCGTGCAGTTTCCGAATGTACGCGACCACGACTTGCACCATATCTGGTATGAGTCGTTCGGTTTCAACCGCTTCCGTGGCTATGAGTGGATGCGCGAACCTTGCCGCTCCTGCGACGAGAAAGAAAAAGACTTCGGCGGCTGTCGCTGCCAAGCCTTCATGCTGACCGGCGATGCCAGCAACGCCGACCCGGTGTGCGCCAAGTCGACCAAGCACGGCATCATCCTCAAGGCCCGCGAGGAGGCAGAAACCGCCCAGCTCGCGATCGAACAGATGACCTTCCGCAATGATCGAAACTCCCGTGTCATCGCCCGCGGCTGAGTTCAGCGCGGCCCAGGCGGTTGCCGCCGGCACCGACTTCGCCGAACTCAAGGTCAGTGCCGACGGGCTGTTCTGGAACGAATTCCGCCCGGCCGATGGAGCGTGCCGTGTCTGGCACTGGCTGCACTACCAGGCCCGTTGCCTGACCCCGGACGGCTTCAGCGTACGCAGCCGGGTTTATGAGTACGGCGGCGGCAGCTTCTGCCTGGGTGGCGACGGGCTGGTGTTCGTCAACGAAAAGGACCAGCAGGTCTACACCCAGCCGCTGGACGATTCGCTACCGCGTGCGCTGACCCAGGATGCCAGCTGCCGCTATGGCGATGTGCAGTGGCACGACGGCCAGGTACTGGCCGTCGAAGAGCGCCATGCCGAGCAAGTAGAGCACCGCCTGATCGCTTTGGGTGACAGCAGCCGCGAGGTGCTCGCCGAGGGCGCCGACTTCTATGCCTCGCCTGCTGTCAGTGCCGATGGCCAGCGCCTGGCGTGGATCGAATGGGACCGCCCGGCGCAGCCCTGGACCGTCACCCGGCTGATGTATCGCGCGCGCGATGCCAGCGGCCACTGGGGGCCGGCGCAATGTGTAGCCGCCGCAGAAGAATCGCTGCAACAACCACGCTTCGATGCCGAAGGTCGGCTCTACTGCCTGTCCGACCGCAATGGTTTCTGGCAACCCTGGGGTGAGGTCGATGGCCAATGGCAGGCGTTGCCTGCCGCACCGGCAGACCATGCTGCTGCGCCTTGGCAATTGGGCACCTGTACCTGGTTGCCACTGGGCCCGCAAAGCTACCTGGCCAGCTGGTTCGAAGACGGCTTCGGGCAATTGGGGCTGCGTGGTGAAGATGGCCGTATGGAGCGTTTCGCCAGTGCCTACACACGCTTTCGCAGCCTGGCCATGGACAGCGAACACCTGTATGCCATCGCCGCGTCGCCCATCAGCCCACCGGCAGTCATTGCCATTGACCGCGGCAACCATGAAGTACGCGTTCTGGCCGGTGGTGCCGAAATACTGCCAGCAGGGCAAATCAGCCTACCGCAGCCGATCCACTACGACAGTGGCGGCGAGCAGGCCCATGGTTTCTTCTACCCGCCAGTGCATTCGCAGGGCGCCGCACCGCTGGTGGTGTTCATCCACGGTGGGCCAACCTCAGCCTGCTATCCCGTGCTCGACCCGCGCATCCAGTACTGGACCCAGCGTGGCTTTGCCGTGGCCGACCTCAACTACCGGGGCAGCACCGGCTATGGTCGGGAATACCGCCAGGCACTGAACCAGCGCTGGGGCGAAAGTGATGTGGCCGATGCCTGCGCCGCGGTCGAATATCTGGCTGCTCAAGGCCTGGTCGACAAGCAAAAGGCGTTCATCCGCGGCGGTAGCGCCGGTGGCTACACCACCTTGTGCGCCTTGGCGTTCCATGACGTGTTCCGCGCCGGCGCCAGCCTGTACGGGGTCAGCGACCCGATAGCCCTGGGCCGTGCCACCCACAAGTTCGAGGGCGATTACCTGGACTGGTTGATCGGCAACCCGCAGCGCGACACTGAACGCTATCGCCAGCGCACGCCGCTGCTGCATGCGCAGCGCATCAAGGTGCCGGTGATTTTCTTCCAGGGTGAGCTGGATGCGGTGGTGGTGCCGGAGCAGACACGCGCCATGTTGGCGGCGCTACAGGCCAACGGGATTGACGCTGAAGGGCATTTTTATGCGCAGGAGCGGCACGGGTTCCGCAAGGCGGAGAACCTGGCACACGCCTTGGAAGAAGAGTGGAAATTCTATTGCCGGGTGTTGGCGCAGTAGTTCCAGGCGCCCCGAGCAGGAGCGACCTTGCGCTGCTCCTGCAGGGGCCAATCTCTGCCTGTATCAACGCTTGGCGATGATATACACCGCATGCACGATCCCCGGAATGTACCCCAGCAAAGTCAGCAGAATATTCAGCCAGAACGCCCCGCCAAACCCCACCTGCAGAAACACGCCCAGCGGTGGCAGAAGAATGGCGATGATGATGCGAATAAAGTCCATGCGAGTCTCTCCTGAAGGGTTACATCAAAGACTAGCTCCCAGCCGTAGAGGTTCCACAGGCAAAAAAAAACGCCCCAGGCCGAATGAAACAGGCCAGGGGCGATGCGCAGGAACGCCAGACGGTTCGTTGAATTCTTTGCCAGGCCGCTACGCCGGCACTTCGCGACGGGCCTGCTGTTGGGCATGCAGGCGGGCGAAAGCGCGCGCCAGGCGCAGCAGCATTTCGTCGATGTTGCCTTTGCTCACAGTCAGCGCCGGTGAAAAGCGCACTACATCCACTTGCGGCGCGTTGAGCAGCAGGCCTTCGTCCAGGGCCGCAGCCACCAGTTCGCGGGCCAGGTTTTCTTTCAGTTGCAGGGCCCATAGCAGCCCGTGACCGCGCACTTCACCCTGACCATAGCGCCCGGTCAGGCGGCTCAGGCCTTCACGCAGGTGGCGACCGTTGTCCTGTACATGGGCCAGAAAGCCAGGTTCCAGCACGCTGTCCAGCACCGCCAGGCCGGCGGCGCACATCAGCGCGTTGCCGTGATGGCTGCCTTCCAGCTCACCAGGCTCGGCGCAGCATGCCTTGCCCCTCGCCAACAAGGCGGCCAGCGGCACGCCGCCCCCCAGGCCCTTGCCCAAGGTGATGATGTCGGCGCGCACGCCATAGAGCTCTTCGGCCAGCAGCGCACCACAGCGACCAATACCGGTCTGCACTTCATCGAGGATCAGCAGGATGCCCAGTTCGCGGCAGAGCGTTTCCACGCCCTTGAGGTATTCCTGAGTAGCGGGAATAACGCCCGCCTCGCCCTGTATCGGCTCGAGCATGATTGCCACGGTGCGTGAATCCACCTCGGCGTGCAGCGCCGCCAGGTCATTGAACGGCACCTTGCTGAAACCCGGCAGGCCAGGTTCGCAGCGATTGCACGGCAACGGGTCGGACGCGGACAGCGCGCCGAGGCTACGGCCATGGCAGGCTTGGCTGGCAGTAATGATGTGATAGGCGCCGTTGCGGTGCAGTTGGCCCCACTTACGCGCCAGCTTGATCGCCCCTTCACAGGCCTCGGCACCGCTGTTAAGCAGGTAGGCCTGGTCACTGCCGGTACTCTGACACAGCCGGTTGACCAGCCCCAGCAGGCCACGGTTGTGGAAGCCCGAGCCCGGGTTGATCAACGCCTGAGCCTGGTTGCCCAACGCTTTGACCAGCACGCTGGGGCTGTGGCCCAAGCTGTTGACCGCACCGCCCTGAGTGAAGTCCAGGTAGGCATGCCCTTCGTTGTCCCACAACCACGAGCCCTGGCCACGCACGAATACCTGCGCTGCACGTTCGGCGCCGGGCATCAGGCGCTCGGGCGACAGCTCAGACGCGTGCGGGACGATCACCGGCGCACGCTTGGGCTCGGCGGCGGCGGCAGGAGCCGAGCGGCGCAGGTTGAACAGGTTCATCAAGGGCTCCAACCAATCACGGTAAAGGGCAGCCACGGTGCGGTCTTGGTGCCGGCACTCGATATTTTGCCTTTCCTATCAAAAGTGTTTTTCATCCGGGGTAACAATCGACCGAATCATCGCTGTAACCCTTTGGAATACGGCGATAGACTAGGCTTCAGCAGGGTTTTCGACCATTTCGTTTTTCCAGCATTTTCGATAAGTGTTACTTATGGATTTCCGCCAACTGCGTTATTTCGTCGCGGTGTACGAAGAAGGCCACGTAGGGCGTGCCGCCGAACGCCTGTCGCTGTCACAGCCGGCGCTTTCCCAGCAGATTCGCCAGTTGGAGCACAGCCTCGACCTGAGCCTGTTCGAGCGCAGCAACAAACGCTTGCTGCCGACCCTGGCCGCCCACACCTTGTACAACCATGCCCTGCCGTTGCTCGACGGCCTGCAGCGTGCCCACGAGGCTATGCGCAACTTCAAGGGCCAGTCGCTGCGCACCTTGGCTATCGGTGTATTGCAGACCGTGCGGCCAAGCCTGATACCGCAACTGCTTGAACGGCTGCGCAAGGCTCAACCTCACCTGGTCGTGCAGATTTACGAGTTGTCGGGGCTGGAGATCGAACGGCGCCTGCTCAATGGCAACCTGGACATCGGCATCAGCTACTTGCCGCCGCGCCAGCCAGGGCTGCATGGCCTGCTGTTGTACGAAGATGAGCTGCAACTGGTCATACCCAATACCCACCCGCTGAAGGACTTCAAGAAGGTGTCCATCCGCCAGGCCGCCGAGTTGCCCATGCTGATGCTGGGCGAGGAGTTCCAGATTCGCCAGATCTGGCAGGCGCAGCTGGCCAGCCAAGGCCGACGGCCGCAGGTGCAGGCAGAGATGAACAATATGGCAGGGATTCTCGATAGCCTCGCGCACACAGCGCTGGCGACCATTCTGCCGGGGCGTGCCAAGGAGGCCGCCGAAGATGATCAAGGGCTGCTGTGGAAGCCGTTGAGCGAGCCGCGCGTGCCGTTGAAGGTCGGCCTGGTATTTCGCGATGCCCAGCGCCAGCAGGCCTCTGTGGATCTGCTGCGCACGTTGCTGGAGGAAGAGACGGACGCTCGCCTGATGGGAGCATCACCGCTGGATGTGCTGGCCTAAAACACGCACATAAAGAAAACCCCGCCGAAGCGGGGTTTTCCAGACTGTTTCCCTGTGACATCCGTATCGCCCCGCCATCCTGGCAGGTGGTCCTTCGTCGTCGTCCTTGATCTGTCCTTTGCGCTTCCTGCGCAACGTCCATGTGGTAAAGATTAACAGTGGATCCAATCTTAGAACAGTGGTGAAAAGTCACCGCGTCGTGTAGGAAAAAGCTTACACAGGGAATTCATTCAGAGATATGCGATGGCTGAGGCCGCTTTGCGGCCCAATCGCGACGCAAGGCCCCACCTATCCAAACTTAGGCAATACCTGTGGGAGCAGCCTTGCGTCGCGATTGGGCTGCGCAGCAGCCCCAGAAATCGATCAGAACTGCTCGGCATCCAGCAGGTACAGCGACTCACTTCCCGCCTTCACCGAAGCCACCAGCGAATCCACCCGTGGCAGCAACCGCGCAAAGTAGAACCGCGCCGTACCCAGCTTGCCCGAATAGAACGGCACATCCCCCTCGCCCGCCTGGGCCGACCGCGCCATCAGTGCCCACATGTAACCATAGGCAACATAGCCAAAGGCATGCAGGTACTCGACCGAAGCCGCGCCAATTTCATTCGGGTTGCCCTTGGCCTGGTGCAATACCCACTCGGTCAACCCGTCGAGCTGGTCGAGCGAAGCGCCCAGTGGCTTGGCGAATTCGTCCAGTTCGCTGCCTGCACCGGTAATGAACTGGCGAATTTCGTCAGAGAACAGCTTGTAGTATGCCCCGCCGCTGGCCACCACTTTACGCCCCATCAGGTCGAGGGCCTGGATGCCATTGGTACCTTCGTAGATCTGGGTAATGCGCACGTCGCGCACCAACTGCTCCTGCCCCCACTCACGAATGTAACCATGCCCGCCAAATACCTGCTGGCCGTGCACTGCGCACTCCAGGCCCAGGTCGGTGAGGAAGGCCTTCGCCACCGGCGTCAGCAGTGCCACCAGCTCTTCGCTGCGTTTGCGCACGCTGGCGTCTTCGCTGTACTTGGCACTGTCCAGTTGCATGGCCACATAAGTGGAGAATGCGCGGCCACCTTCGATCAGCGCCTTCATGGTCAACAGCATGCGACGCACGTCCGGGTGGACGATGATCGGGTCGGCAGCCTTGTCCTTGGCTTGTGGGCCGGCCGGGGCACGGCTTTGCAGGCGATCGCGGGCGTACTCCACGGCGTTCTGGTAGGAGCGCTCGGCCGACGCCAGGCCTTGAATGCCGACGCCCAGGCGCTCGTAGTTCATCATGGTGAACATGGCCGCCAGGCCTTTGTTCGGCTCACCGACAATGTAGCCGACTGCTTCGTCGAAGTTCATCACACAGGTAGCCGAGGCCTGGATGCCCATTTTGTGCTCGATCGAGCCGCAAGTGGCCGGGTTCCGCGCGCCGAGGCTACCGTCTTCATTGACCAGGAATTTCGGCACCAGGAACAGCGAAATACCTTTCGGCCCTGCCGGTGCATCCGGCAACTTGGCCAGCACCAGATGGATGATGTTCTCGGTCAGGTCGTGTTCGCCACCCGTGATGAAAATCTTGGTACCGCTGACCTTGTAGCTGCCATCAGCCTGGGGCTCGGCCTTGGTGCGGATGATGCCCAGGTCAGTACCGGCATGCGGCTCGGTCAGGCACATGGAGCCGGCCCAAACGCCGGCATACATGTTCGGAAGGTATTTTTCCTTCAAGGCCTCGCTGGCGTGGGCGTTGATCGACAGGCATGCGCCGGCCGTCAGCATCGGGTACAGGCCGAAAGCCAGGCTGGACGCGTTGACCATTTCCTCGACCTGGGCCGAGATGGCCTTGGGCATACCCATACCGCCGAACAGCGGGTCGCCGCCCACGCCCACCCAGCCGCCTTCGGCGTAGGTGTTGTAGGCTTCAATGAAACCGGCTGGGGTCCGCACCGCGCCGTTGTCCCAGTGGCAGCCCTCTTCGTCGGCGGCGCGGCTGAGCGGCGCGATGGTCTTGGCGGTGACCTTGCCGGCTTCTTCCAGCACGGCCATGGCCGTGTCGGCATCGACAACCTCGGCCAGCCCGGGCAACTGCGTCCACTGCTCGGCCACGTTGAAGACTTCATTCAGTACGAAGCGCATGTCGCGCAGGGGCGCTTTATAGTCAGCCATGACAACCTCTCGCTAGTCGGGTCGGGGCGGTCTCGGGGAACCGCGACACTGGGGTTACTGGCAGTGTAACCGAACAACTTTTGCGAGACATAGGGTCATCAACCGACTGTATAGTCTCGCCTGGTCACGCCGTGCGCACTGCCCCCCGCAGTGATTGTCGCCCATGTACCATGACACAATTTCGCCCCGCGCCTTTGGCACTGTAAAGCGCCTGGTCGGCGGATTTCAGCACCGCCTCGGGGTTGCGATGATCGGCCTGGCGCTCGGCCACGCCGATACTGATGGTGACCGAGACCGTGCCGCCGGCGCTGCCCGCCCGGCGCTGGCGCCCGGCGGTATCGTCCTGCGGGCGGTTGTGCTGATCGCGCAGGTGCATCACGTAATTGGCGATCACTTCACGCACGGCCTCCACATGCGGCACGCATTCCGCGGCAGTCTTGCCGGCGAACACCAAGGCGAACTCTTCCCCGCCATAACGGTAGGCGCGGCCACCGCCGGTGACCTTGGACAAGCGGCTGGCGACCAACCGCAGCACCTGGTCACCGACATCGTGGCCGTGGGTGTCGTTGAATTTCTTGAAGTGGTCGACATCGGTCATGGCGATCACATAGTTACGCCCCAGGCGCTGCATGCGCTCGTTCAGCGCACGACGCCCCGGCAGGCCAGTCAGCTCGTCACGGAAGGCCATCTGATAAGCCTCGTGCGCCACGGCTGCGGCGATCATCAACATTACCTGGCTGCACATGATGTTCAAGGTAAACGGCAGGATGAAGGTTTGCGGCAGCATCCAGAAAATGCCCAGCAGGCCGATCAACTGCGCAGCGTGCAGCGGCCGGGGTGCACGCAGGTACTGCACCACCAGCAGAATGAACACACCCAGGAACAGTGGGTAGACCATCTGGATCAGGCTCATCCAGTGGCCATGCAAAGCCGGCCAGCGGATCTCCGCCAACCAGGTCAGCAACGCCTCGGGGTAGCTTTGCTGGAGGGCCACCGCCACACTGCCCACGGCAAACAATACGGCACCGCGGGCGACCAGGTCCTGCAGCAGGTGCGTGCGCTCCTGCCAGGCGCCGTACAGCCCGAACAGCGCCGGCAGCAACAGGCAGACCAGGTGGAAGATCACCGCGGCGTCCTCACGCACGCGGCCATGGTCACGGTAGAAGTCGGTCTGGGTATCGAGCAGGAAGTAGGCGATGTACACCGTCAGCATCAGGAACAGCTCACGCTGGCGGCGATAAACCGCACAGTAGGCGCCGCCCAGCAGTAGAACCAAGGTAGGCAGGACATTGAACAGCGATGTGAAAAAGACGCTGAGGTCTCTCACATAGGCTGCGGCGAGCCCTGCCAGCAACAAGAACAGCGACGGCAGGAAGTGGCTTGCGCGAACAGCGTTAAAACGAAACAAGGGTAATCTCCAACCCGGCAGATCAATAATGGCATTGTGCCCTCACTTCATCGGCAGTGCACTGGAACAGTTGAATTTGCGGTTGGATGAACGAACTTCCTGCCGCCACGCGAGCCTTGTAGGAGCGGGTTTACCCGCGAATACGGTAGCGCCGGCAACGGTGAACGGCTGACGGAGATTGGCCAGCAGGCCCGGCCTCTTCGCGGGTGAACCCGCTCCTACGAGGGACCACGCTGAACCTGAAGACGTAAAAAACCCGCCTCCCGGTCAGGGCAGGCGGGTTTTGGGTACAGCGCCAGTATCAGTACGACAGGCCGAAGTGCTCTTCGTCCATCGCCATCAGGTTGTTGGCGCCCGACAGCATGGTCGCCACATGGGTACGGGTACGTGGCAGGATGCGCTGGAAGTAGAAGCGGGCAGTCTGCAGCTTGGCGGTGTAGAACGCCTCCTCGCTGGTACCGGCTGCCAGTTTCTCGGCGGCCAGACGGGCGATGTCGGCCCAGAAGTAAGCCAGGCAGGCATAGCCGGAGTACATCAGGTAATCGACCGAAGCCGCACCCACTTCTTCACGGTCCTTCATGGCAGCCATGCCCACTTTCATGGTCAGCTCGCCCCACTCCTTGTTGATGGCCGCCAGCGGTTCGACGAACTCCTTGACCGCTTCGTTACCTTCCTGCGCCTGGCAGAACTTGTGCACGATCTTGGTGAAGCCCTTCAGTGCTTCGCCCTGAGTCATCAGCACTTTACGACCGAGCAGGTCGAGGGCCTGAATACCGGTAGTGCCTTCGTACAGCATGGAGATACGGCTGTCGCGCACGTTCTGCTCCATACCCCATTCGGCGATGAAGCCATGGCCACCGTAGATCTGTACGCCATGGTTGGCGGCTTCGAAACCGACTTCGGTCATGAATGCCTTGGCGATCGGGGTCAGGAACGCCAGCAGGGCGTCAGCCTTCTTGCGCTCTTCTTCGTCCTGGCTGTACTTGACGATGTCCACCTGCTTGGCAGTGAAGTACACCATCGCGCGGTTGCCTTCGGCGAAGGCCTTCATGGTCAGCAACATGCGCCGTACGTCCGGGTGGACGATGATCGGGTCAGCGGCCTTGTCCGGTGCTTTCGGGCCGGTCAGGGAACGCATCTGCAGGCGCTCACGGGCGTACTTCAGGCCACCCTGGAACGCCACCTCGGCGTGGGCCAGGCCTTGCAGCGCGGTCCCCAGGCGAGCAGTGTTCATGAAGGTGAACATGCAGTTCAGGCCTTTGTTGGCTGGGCCGATCAGGTAACCGGTGGCCGCATCGAAGTTCATGACGCAGGTGGCGTTACCGTGGATGCCCATCTTGTGCTCGATCGAGCCGCAGCTCACGCCGTTGCGCTCGCCCACGCCGCCCTCGGCGTTGGGCAGGAACTTCGGCACGATGAACAGTGAAATACCCTTGGTGCCGGCCGGTGCGTCCGGCAGGCGGGCCAGGACGATATGGACAATGTTTTCGGCCATGTCGTGCTCACCGGCCGAAATGAAGATCTTGGTGCCCGACACTTTGTAGCTGCCGTCGGCCTGTGGCTCGGCCTTGGTGCGCAGCATGCCCAGGTCGGTGCCGCAGTGCGGTTCGGTCAGGCACATGGTGCCGGTCCACTCGCCGGACACCAGCTTGGTCAGGTAGGTGTGTTGCTGCTCGGCAGTGCCATGCGCAGAAATAGTGTTCATCGCGCCATGCGACAGGCCTGGGTACATACCCCACGACCAGTTCGAGCCACCGACCATTTCGCTCAGGGCCAGGCCCAGCGACTCTGGCAGGCCTTGGCCGCCATGTTCGACGTCATGTGCCAGGCTCGGCCAGCCGCCTTCGACGAACTGCTGGTAGGCTTCCTTGAAGCCGGTTGGGGTTTTCACCCCCGATTCGCTCCAGGTGCAGCCTTCCTGGTCACCCACGCGGTTCAGCGGCGACAACACCTGCTCACAGAACTTCGCGCCTTCTTCAAGGATCGCGTCGACCATGTCGGGCGTGGCGTCCTGGCAGCCCGGCAGGCTCTGATAGTGCGCCTCATAGCCAAGCAGCTCGTCGCGAACGAAGCGGATATCACGCAAGGGGGCTTTGTAGTCAGGCATTGCGATGAACCTCTAGGTGAGTTCTGTGGGGTGACCCGCGCTTGGCGGAAGCCGATCAAACAGTTGTTTGAAACTTACGTTTAGCTCAGCTTTCTGTCAAGGATGGACTATGGTGCCATTTACGCCACGAAAAATGGCAAATCAGTCATGCCATGCCACAAACCCTTGTAGGAGCGGGCTTGCCCGCGAAGAGGCCCGACCAGACAAAATTGTTGTCTGATCGGACGCATTCGCGGGCAAGCCCGCTCCTACAAGGGCAGGCGCTGAAATAGGGGATGACGCAAGTGTTCAGGCGTAGGTGTCGATGATCCGGCCAAGCATTTCGTCGGATGCCTTGGCGACCTTCGCGCCAAGCTCGACTTCGGTCTTGCCCACCGCCTGTTGCACGACACTGGTGGCCAGGTCCATCTGCTGGCTGCGGTCGACCGCGCGCAGGCGTTCGGCCTGAAAATCGCTGGACTGGCTAGTGGCGGTACGTTCGGCAGTGGTGTTGGCGATCTGGCTGGCGGCCTGATCGACGCGGTTCTGGCCGGTCTGGATTGCGCTCAGGCCCGCGTAGTAGGCGGAGCTACCGGTGATTTCCATGTCAGGACTCCATTGACGCTGGATGACGAACAGCCCCAATTAAAACAGGCTAGGGGCGAAAAGGCCCGTTTAAATCCCTAATGGCTCAATGCCAGTTGATAGGCCTTGGGTATTCCTGCACTGGCCGCCTCGCGGGTAAACCCGCGCCCACACCGGTATGCGTCCCCTCGTAGGAGCGGGTTTACCCGCGAAGAGGCCGGGCCTGCATCACACTAATCCAGCAGATCCAGCTGCAGATGCTCAGCCACCATGTCGGCACTGGCCTGCTTGAGCTTGGGCACCCGCCCCAGG
The DNA here is from genome assembly GCF_043106005.1 of Pseudomonas sp. GLN_2. Classification (NCBI taxonomy): domain Bacteria; kingdom Pseudomonadati; phylum Pseudomonadota; class Gammaproteobacteria; order Pseudomonadales; family Pseudomonadaceae; genus Pseudomonas; species Pseudomonas sp. GLN_2. Next base: position 78,995 of record NZ_JBICMC010000004.1, read on the forward strand.
CAAGGCGCCGGCAAGCGCTCTGCAAGGCTGGCCAGGTTCTCTTCCAGGCGTGAAGTGCGCGGCTCGATGATGTTTGCCACCCAACCCGCCAACTGCAGCCCATCACGCTCGATCGCTTCGGCGCTGAGCAAGGCATGGCTGATGCAACCCAACCGCACGCCTACCACCAGAATCACCGGCAACCGCAGGGCAACAGCAAGGTCGGACAGGTTCTCCAGGCCGGACAGCGGTACGCGCCAGCCACCGGCCCCCTCTATCAGGGTGAAGTCGGCATTTTGTTGCAGCACATTGCGCATCGCCGCGAGCAGTTCTGGCACAGCCAGCGTCACCCCTGCCTCGCGCGCCGCCACATGCGGGGCAATAGCAGGCTCGAAGGCAAACGGATTGACCTGCTCATAGGGCAGCTTGACCGTGCTTTCGTCGATCAGCGCCAGGGCATCGCTATTGCGCAGGCCTTTCGGCGTCATGGTGCAGCCCGAGGCCACCGGCTTGGCACCCAGCGTGCTCATGCCCTGCAAACGCGCCGCATGCAACAGGCCGGCGGCGATGGTGGTCTTGCCGACATCGGTATCGGTACCCGCAATGAAAAAGGCCTGGCTCATCGTGCTCCCCTTAAGCCTGTGGCTTGCGCAACACACCATAGACCACTTGATAGGTGGCTGGCAGCCCCGCGGGCTGGCGAAATGCCTCATAGGCCTGCAGCAGGCCTTGCATTCGCGCCCGGCCGGTGAGGCCGGAAGGTCGCCCAGGGTTCAGATTGTGCGCCCCCAACGCCTTCAGTTCGTGGGTCAGGCTGCGCACATCCGGGTAGTGCAGCACATGCGGGCACCGCTCCAGCTCAAGCTGTTCAAAACCGCTGTCTGCGCACAGGCGCTGATAGTCTTCGAAACGGCGGAAGCGGTTTACATGCACCAGGCCATCCACCGCCTGCCAGCTGGCGCGCAGTTCGTCGAGGGTGCCCACGCACAGGCTGCTGAAGGCCAGTACTCCACCTGGGCGCAGCACCCGCTGCGCCTCGGCCAGCACACAGGCGAACTGATCGCACCACTGCACCGCCAGGCTGGAAAACACCAGGTCGACGCTGCCATCGCGCAGCGGCAGACGCTCGGCGTCGCCAACCACGTGATACTGCGCCCCACCCGTTACATGACGGGCATGCAGCAACATGCCTTCGGCAATATCCACCGCCACGCCGCTGGCCTGGGCGAAACGCTCGGCCAGCATGCGGCTGAAATGACCGGTGCCACTGCCCAGGTCCAGCCAGTGTGACGGCTGCAGGCCTGCCGGCAACTGCTCCAGCAGGCTCAGGCCTACAGCACGCTGAAGGGCCGCCACGCTGTCGTAACTGGCCGCGGCGCGGGAGAACGAGGCCGCCACCTGGCGCTTGTCGGGCAATGTGCCGGGCAGGGTCGGACGGGAAAGGTCAGTCATCGCCACTCTCATGCAGAAAACTCTTGATGCCCGCCGCCAGCTCCTGCGGATACTCCAGCAGGAACGCGTGGGAACTGTCTTCGACCAGGCCCACTTCTACATCGGGCAACAGCTCGCTCAACGCCTTTGCCGCCTCTGCCGGCACTAGCGCATCGCTGCCGGCGAACAGGTGCAGTTGCGGGCCACCATAGGCCTGCAAGGCTTCACGGGTGTCCAGCTTGGCCAGCACTTCAAGGCCAGTGGCTAGGTACAACGGGTCGGTATCCGGCACGCCGACACCCAGCTGACGCAACAAGGTGCGCGGCTGCAGGGCGCCGTCGCTGCACAAGGTACGGAAGCGCTTGAGGGTGACCTGGGTATGGTTGCGGCAGCCGTCGAGGAAGGTGCCGAAGGTGTCTTCGGCCATGCCATGGGGCCAATCTGGCCGGGCCAGGAAGCTGGGGTTGCTGGCCAAGGTCAGCAGCCCGCAGCAGTGGTCGCCACGCTTGTGCGCCAGCGCGCTGGCCAACATGCCACCCAGTGACCAGCCACCCAGCCAGACATTGCTGGGCAGCTTGCGGTCCAGATGGTCGATCCAGGCCTGCACATCGCTGTGAGCCAGTTCTGGCAGGGGCATCAGCTCTACCTGCAGGCGGGCGTCCTGAGCACGCAGGCTAGCGGCCAGCGGCTCCAGCGCAGCAGTTCCCAAGCCCCAGCCGGGCAATAGAACAAGTCGATTACGCATCGGCGTTCTCCAACTGTGGATAACACTCGGCCAATGCATTCAACAATAGCTGCACCTGCGCCTCGCTGTGTGCGGCGCTCAGGGTTACCCGCAGGCGTGCGCTGCCAGCCGGCACGGTGGGTGGGCGGATGGCCGTCACCAGCAAGCCGCGCTCACGCAGCAGGCGTGACAGGCGCAACGCCTGCGCACTGTCGCCGATGACGATGGGCTGGATCGGCGTCGGGCTGTCCATCAACTGCAGCCCCATCTGCTGCGCGCCTTCTCGGAACTGGCGAATCAAGGCTGCCAGGTGCTCACGACGCCAGGTTTCGCGGCGCAGCAGCTCCAGGCTCTTGAGTGTGGCGCAGGCCAGCGCCGGTGGCTGGCTGGTGGTGTAGATATAGGGGCGGGCGAACTGTACCAGCGCCTCGATCAGCGCTTCGCTGCCAGCAACAAAGGCGCCCGCAGTGCCGCAAGCCTTGCCGAGCGTGCCGATCAGCACCGGTACGTCATCCACGCCCAGGCCAAAGTGCTCGACGATGCCGCCACCCTGTGCGCCCAAGGTGCCCAGGCCATGGGCATCGTCAACCATCAGCCAGGCTCCGCGGGCACGGGCGACATTGGCCAGCGCCGGCAGGTCGGCCAGGTCACCGTCCATGCTGAACACGCCATCGGTCACCACCAGGGTATTGCCGACCGCCTTGTCCAGGCGGCTGGCCAGGCTGGCCGGGTCGTTGTGCAGGTAGCGGTTGAAGCGGGCACCACTGAGCAGCCCCCCATCCAGCAGCGAGGCATGGTTGAGGCGGTCTTGCAGTACCGTGTCGCCCTGCCCTACCAGCGCCGTGATGGCGCCCAGATTGGCCATATAGCCGGTGGAGAACAACAGTGCGCGCGGGCGGCCGGTAAGTTCAGCCAGTGCCTCTTCAACCTGATGGTGCGGAGTGCTGTGGCCAACCACCAGGTGCGAGGCCCCCCCCCCCACACCCCAGCGCTCGGCGCCAGCCTGCCAGGCGGCGATCACCTCGGGGTGGTTGGCCAGGCCCAGGTAGTCATTGCTGCAGAAGGCCAGCAACCGCTGGCCGTCGACCACGACTTCCGGCCCTTGCGGGCTTTCCAGCAATGGCCGCTGCCGATACAGGTCTGCGGCGCGCCGTTCGGCCAGGCGCGCTGCGAGGTCGAAAGCCATATCAGGCTGTCGCGGCGTCGTAGAACATCTCGCTGCTGCGCTGCTCGACCAGCGCTTGCTCGATGGCTGCCTGGTGCACTTCGTCGGCGTGCTCTTCACGCGCTTCGGGCTTGATGCCCAGGCGCGCGAACAGCTGCATGTCCTTGTCGGCCTGGGGGTTGGCCGTGGTCAGTAGCTTTTCGCCGTAGAAGATCGAGTTGGCGCCCGCCATGAAGGCCAGGGCCTGCATCTGCTCGTTCATCTGCTCGCGGCCGGCGGACAGGCGCACGTGAGACTTGGGCATGAGGATACGGGCCACGGCCAGCATACGGATAAAGTCGAACGGGTCGACGTCCTCTTCCTCAGCCAGCGGCGTGCCGGCCACCTTGACCAGCATGTTGATCGGCACCGACTCCGGGTGTTCCGGCAGGTTGGCCAGCTGGATCAGCAGGCCGGCGCGGTCATCCAGCGATTCACCCATGCCCAGAATGCCACCAGAGCAGATTTTCATCCCGGCATCGCGCACGTAGGCCAGGGTCTGCAGGCGCTCGCTGTAGGTACGCGTGGTGATGATGCTGCCGTAGAACTCCGGCGAGGTGTCGAGGTTGTGGTTGTAGTAGTCCAGACCCGCGTGGGCCAGGGCCTTGGTCTGCTCCTGATTGAGTTTGCCGAGGGTCATGCAGGTTTCCAGGCCCATGGCCTTGACGCCTTTGACCATCTCCAGCACGTAGGGCATGTCTTTGGCCGACGGGTGCTTCCACGCCGCCCCCATGCAGAAACGGGTAGAACCGATGGCTTTGGCACGGGCAGCTTCTTCCAGCACCTTCTGCACTTCCATCAGCTTCTGTTTCTCCAGCCCGGTGTTGTAGTGGCCGGACTGCGGACAATATTTGCAATCTTCCGGGCAGGCGCCGGTCTTGATCGACAGCAAGGTCGAAACCTGCACGCGGTTGGGGTCGAAATGCGCGCGGTGCACGGTCTGGGCCTGGAACAGCAAGTCATTGAACGGTTGCTGGAACAGCGCCTTGACCTCGGCCAGGGACCAGTCGTGACGTGTTGTTGCAGTTGTGCTGGCGCTCATCGGCGTTTCCTTGTTTAGGCTGTAGCTGGCGCCGGGACAGGAAAGCCCGCCAGCGCATCACGGATAGCTCGCATAGTCATGGAAGGCCTATGAACTGTCAACTACACTGGAAGCGACTGGTTTACAAGTGGTCACTTATTAATCAGAAATGCTTGTTATGTGATGAGCCTGCCGAGCAGCATTACCCGCTGTGCATCACCTGCGAACAGGCGCTGCCCTGGCTGGGTGATCAGTGCCGGCATTGCGCCCTGCCCTTGCCCATGGCCGGCTTGACCTGCGCCCCGTGTGGCCGCGGCTTGCCGGCCTTCGATCAGGTCATTGCCCTGTGGCATTTCGGCTTTCCGGTGGACACGTTGATCAGCCGTTTCAAGCACAATCGCCAATGGCCTTTGGGGCGTCTGATGGCTGACCTGCTGGGGCAGGGGCTGCTGTATCGCTATGCCGAAGGGTTGCCTCGCCCTGACCTGCTGTTGCCTGTGCCTTTGGCCAGGCGTCGACTGCGCGAGCGGGGGTTCAACCAGGCGGGGATGCTTGGGCGGTGGTTGTCGTCGCACGTCGGGGTAACCTGCAACGAGCGTTTGCTGGTCCGCACCCGCGAGACACCGGCACAGCAACATCTGGGTGCCACGGCACGCCGGCGCAATTTGCGCCAGGCGTTCGCGGTCATGGGCAAACTGGAAGGCAAGCATGTCGCCATCGTCGATGATGTGTTGACCACCGGTGCCACTGCGCAGGCTATCGCCCAGGCACTGCGCAAGGCAGGTGCGCGGCGGGTGGATGTGTATTGCCTGGCACGTACGCCCAAACCGGGGTATGTATGACCAGGCGCGACCTGCCCATTCGTAAAGCACCCTTGTATACGGAACCCCCATGTCCCTACCCGCCCTACTCACCCAGCACATCGCACGCCGCCCACAGCGCATAGCGCTGCTGCAGCATATTGCCGAACAAGGCTCGATCACCCGCGCCGCCAAGGCCGCGGGTATCAGCTACAAGGCGGCCTGGGATGCCATCGACGAGCTCAACAACCTGGCCAGCCAGCCCTTGGTCAAGCGCAGCACCGGTGGCCGTGGCGGTGGCGGTGCGCACTTGTCGCCGGAAGGCGAGCGGGTGTTGCGCCTGTACCAACGGCTGCAGGCCCTGCAGGCACAAATCCTTGAAGCCGCCGAAGAATCCAGCGACCTCGACCTGCTCGGGCGCCTGATGCTGCGCACCAGTGCGCGCAACCAGTTGCAGGGCCAGGTCAGCGCCCTGCGCCCTGAAGGCCGGTATGACCGCGTCAGCCTGGCATTGAGCGGCGGGTTGGAGATCGATGCGCTGATCACCCACGACAGCACGGCGCGCCTGGAGCTGACAGTGGGAACAACGGTGGTGGCGCTGCTCAAGGCCGGGTGGGTGCGCTTGTTGGCGGAGGGGGAAGAGGCCGAAGCGGGGAGCAATTGCCTTTGCACGAAGGTGGAGGAAGTGCTGGCAGAGGTCGATGGGCCCAGTGAAGTCAGGCTGGCGTTAGGCAACGGGCAGACCCTGTGTGCAATGGCTGATGCGCACTGGTTGGCTGCCCAGCAGGTCGTGGATGGCAGTGTGGTGCGGGTACAGTTTCACCCGTCTTATGTGTTGATCGGGGTTCCCGCATAGTCTGGCCGCGCGGTGCGCGGTTCGCGGGCTTGCCCGCTCCCACAGGGACCGCACCACCCGATGCATCTGGGCCGTAATGTGCGGGCACGCCCGCGAAGGGGCCGACACCGGTATAAAGCGGTACCATGGCCCCACGCCGCTTACCCTCCGGAGCCACCATGTCCCACCCCTTCGACACCCTCACCCCCGACCTGGTCCTGGACGCAGTGGAAAGCCTGGGCTTTCTCAGCGACGCTCGGGTGCTGGCGCTGAACAGCTACGAGAACCGCGTGTACCAAGTGGGCATCGAAGACGCGCAGCCGCTGATTGCCAAGTTCTACCGCCCAGGCCGCTGGAGCGATGCAGCCATCCTTGAAGAACACGCCTTCACGGCCGAACTCGCCGACTGTGAAGTCCCGGTGGTTGCGCCCCTGCAGCACGATGACCGCACCTTGTTCGAACACAAGGGCTTCCGCTTCACGCTGTTCCCCCGTCGCGGCGGCCACGCCCCCGAGCCTGGCAACCTCGACCAGTTGTATCGCCTGGGTCAGTTACTTGGCCGCCTGCATGCCGTGGGCGCCAGCAAACCGTTCAAGCACCGCGAGGCACTGGCTGTGGACAACTTTGGCCACGCCTCGCTGAACACCTTGCTGGAGGGTAATTTTGTCCCGCGTGAATTGCTGCCGGCGTTCGAGTCCGTGGCCCGCGATCTGCTCAAGCGGGTGGAGGACATCTACGCTCGCACACCACACCAGCTCATCCGCCTGCACGGCGACCTGCACCCGGGCAACCTGATGCACCGTGACGAAGTGTACCACGTGGTCGACCTCGACGATTGCCGCATGGGCCCAGCGGTGCAAGACCTGTGGATGATGCTGGCCGGCAACCGCGAGGAGCGCCTGGGGCAACTGGCCGAGCTGATCGACGGCTACAACGAGTTCCACGACTTCGACCCGCGCGAACTGGCCCTGATCGAGCCCCTGCGCGCCCTGCGCCAGTTGCACTATAGCGCCTGGCTGGCAAGGCGCTGGGACGACCCCGCGTTCCCGCCCAGCTTCCCGTGGTTTGGCCAGCCACGCTACTGGGGCGACCAGATTCTCGCCTTGCGCGAACAGATGGCGGCGCTGGATGAAGCACCGCTGAAATTGTTCTAGAAGCACGCCCGCCTCTGTCTACAATAGGCGTCGCTTTATTTAGCAACCTAAGCAAGGATTCTGCATGCACGCCGCAAACCCGCGTCGCGGGTACATACTGGGCTTGAGCGCCTACATCATCTGGGGCCTTTTCCCCCTCTACTTCAAGGCAATCCAGAGCGTCCCCGCGGTGGAAATCATTGTCCACCGGGTGCTCTGGTCAGCACTGTTCGGTTCGCTGCTGCTGCTGGTGTGGAAACACCCCGCCTGGTGGCGGGAACTGCGCAACAACCCGCGCCGGCTGGGCATCCTGGCACTGAGCGGGGCACTGATCGCCGGTAACTGGCTGACCTACGTGTGGTCGGTGAACAACGGCCGTATGCTCGAGGCCAGCCTGGGCTATTACATCAACCCGCTGATCAACGTACTGCTGGGCATGCTGATTCTTGGCGAGCGCCTGCGCCGCCTGCAATGGCTGGCGGTGGGCATGGCTGCCGTGGGTGTGGCGCAGCAGGTGTGGCAAGTGGGCAGCCTGCCATGGGTGTCACTGGTGCTGGCGTTGAGCTTCGGCTTCTATGGGCTGATCCGTAAGCAGGCGCCGGTGGCGGCACTGCCCGGCCTGGTGGTGGAAACCTGGATGCTGGTGCCGCTGGCCCTTGGCTGGCTGCTGCTGCACCCGGCCGCGATGAGTGCCCAGGGCGCGTTCTATACCAGCAGCGAGGCGCTGTGGCTGATGGCGGCCGGGCCGGTGACGCTGGTGCCGCTGGTATGCTTCAACGCCGCCGCACGGCACTTGCCGTACACCACGCTGGGCTTCCTGCAGTACCTGGCACCGACCTTGGTGCTGTTGCAGGCTGTAGTGCTGTTCGATGAGCATTTGTCGTCGAGCACCCTGGCGGCCTTCATGTTCATCTGGGCAGGTTTGGCGATTTACAGCGTCGATGCATGGCTGAACTTGCGCAAACGTAGCTGATCAGAAAACGATCAAAACTCTGCAGGCCATGTAGCGCCTGGCCTGCAGAGACATCTCCATAGGTTATCCACACCCTCGTCCCCGCGCTTTGTGCACAAGCTGCTGATAATTGGCCATTTTTTGAGCAAAACAGTACAAGGCACGTGATACCTGGGCTGGAGAGGTACACCCCCAGGTTATCCACAGGGCCTTCCCCGTGATATCGGGATAACCGCAGATGGCCGCTTCGCGACACAAGGCCGCCCCACATTTGTCCGGTGTACTCAGGACCGTGTGGGAGCGGCCTTGTGTCGCGACAGGGCCGCAAAGCGGCCCCGGCAATTGCTGATCAATCCTCTGCCCGCAGCTTCAACTCCACCATCAAGTCATCCGCCAAGCTCTCAAGCTTCTGCTGCAGTTCATCCAGCGGCAAGGTCAACGGCAACGCCAGCAATGCGTCGGCGTGGAACAACGGCTCACTGCTCATCGGCGCCGGCTGCACGTCTGTGGAAAACCGCTCGACGTTTACCTGCAACTCGGCCAGCAAGCGGGTAATGTCCCGCACGATCCCCGGCCGGTCGTTACCCACCAGCTCCATGGCAATTGGCTTCCACGTGCATGACGGCTCGATCCCGCTCTCGGCAATCAGCACGCGAATGTCATACCTGGCCAGCCCCTGCAGCGAGGCCACAAGCTCGGCGTAATTCTCTGCCGGCACCGCCACCCGCAGAATGCCAGCAAACTGCCCGGCCATACGCGACATGCGGCTTTCCAGCCAGTTACCACTGTGGTCGGCGATGCACTGGGCAATACGTTCGACCTGGCCGGCCTTGTCAGGGGCAATTACAGTCAGTACAAGATGATCCACAAGCCCTTCCTCGTGTCGGACCGCGCCGGGCGGCAGAAAATCGGGGGATCGAGTCAGTATAGGCAAGGCGCGGCAACCTGCCGCAGGGCAATCTGCACAGCCAATCGTGTACTGTTTCAAGATTTATCTGGAACAATCCACCTGTTTTTTGCGAACATACCCACTCCCAGCGTGACCATACGCGACCAACGGGTCGCATAACGGCGCTTTTAGTCTGATTTTGCCCCGCCTACTGCTTCATGTAGTATCCCGTGGCGCGGACTACAAAACGTCGTTTGGATGTCTGCCAAGGCGCCTGTGAAAATACGCACACTGCCCACCAGCCTGTCTGGTAGGCCGCACCCAGCCGCCCCCGAGCATAACCGGTGGCATGCACTGGTGCCGTGTTTAGAGAAGCGCTACAGGCTTAATACAGAAGAGCGAAATAGCTGAGCAGAGTGAGGCAAGCAATGACTGGATACGTTCAAGTCGGTGGCCTTCAGGTCGCCAAGGTCCTGTACGACTTCGTGAACAACGAAGCCATCCCCGGGACCGGCATCGTCGCCGAGCAGTTCTGGGCGGGTGCAGAGAAGATCATCAATGACCTCGCTCCAAAGAACAAAGCCCTGCTCGCCAAGCGCGACGAGCTGCAAGCCAAGATCGACGCCTGGCACCAGGCACGCAAAGGCCAGGCCCACGACGCCGCAGCCTACAAAGCATTCCTCCAGGAAATCGGCTACCTGCTGCCACAAGCCGACGATTTCCAGGCCACCACCCAGAACGTGGACGAAGAAATCGCCCACATGGCCGGCCCACAACTGGTCGTTCCGGTGATGAACGCCCGCTTCGCCCTGAACGCCGCCAACGCCCGCTGGGGTTCGCTGTACGACGCCCTTTACGGCACCGACGCCATCAGCGATGAAGGCGGCGCCGAAAAAGGCCAGGGTTACAACAAGGTACGCGGCGACAAGGTCATCGCCTTCGCCCGCGCCTTCCTCGACGAAGCCGCGCCACTGGCCGCCGGCTCGCATGTCGACTCCACGGGGTACCGCATCGAAGGCGGCAAGCTGGTTGTTGCCTTGAAAGGCGGCAGCAACAGCGGTCTGCGCGACGATGCGCAACTGATCGGCTTCCACGGCGACGCCGCTGCGCCGACTGCCGTGCTGCTCAAGCACAACGGCCTGCACTTCGAAATCCAGGTCGATGCCAGCACCCCGGTCGGCAGCACCGACGCCGCTGGCGTCAAAGACATCCTGATGGAGTCGGCACTGACCACCATCATGGACTGCGAAGACTCGGTTGCAGCCGTAGACGCTGACGACAAAGTCATCGTCTACCGCAACTGGCTGGGGTTGATGAAAGGCGACCTGGCCGAAAGCGTGAGCAAGGGTGGCAAAACCTTCACCCGCACCATGAACCCGGACCGCGAGTACGCGGCGCCTAACGGCGGCAGCGTGACCCTGCACGGTCGTTCGTTGCTGTTCGTGCGCAACGTTGGCCACCTGATGACCAACCCGGCGATCCTCGATGCCCAAGGCAACGAAATCCCCGAAGGTATCCAGGACGGGCTGTTCACCAACCTGATCGCCCTGCACAACCTCAACGGCAACACCAGCCGCAAGAATACCCGCAGCGGCAGCGTGTACATCGTCAAGCCGAAGATGCACGGCCCTGAGGAAGTGGCCTTCGCCGCCGAGATCTTCAGCCAGGTCGAAGACCTGCTGGGCATGCCGCGCAACACCGTCAAGGTCGGCATCATGGACGAGGAACGCCGTACCACGGTCAACCTCAAATCCTGCATCAAGGCAGCCGCCGAGCGCGTGGCGTTCATCAACACCGGCTTCCTTGACCGCACTGGCGATGAAATCCACACCTCGATGGAAGCCGGCGCCGTGGTGCGCAAAGGTGCCATGAAGAACGAGAAGTGGATCGGCGCCTACGAAAACAACAACGTCGACGTTGGCCTGGCCACCGGCCTGCAAGGCCGTGCGCAGATCGGCAAAGGCATGTGGGCCATGCCTGACCTGATGGCCGCCATGCTCGAGCAGAAGATCGCCCACCCGCTGGCCGGTGCCAACACCGCTTGGGTACCGTCGCCAACTGCCGCCACCCTGCACGCCCTGCACTACCACAAGGTGGACGTACAGGCGCGCCAGCGTGAACTGGCTTCACGTACCCCGGCGTCGGTGGACGACATTCTGGCCATTCCGCTGGCTGCCGACACCAACTGGTCGGCCGAAGAGATCCGCAACGAGCTGGACAACAACGCCCAGGGCATTCTCGGCTACGTGGTGCGTTGGATCGACCAGGGCGTGGGTTGCTCGAAGGTGCCGGACATCAACAACGTCGGCCTGATGGAAGACCGTGCCACCCTGCGCATCTCCGCCCAGCTGCTGGCCAACTGGCTGCGCCACGGCGTGGTCAGCCAGGAGCAGGTGCTGGAAAGCCTCAAGCGCATGGCCGTGGTGGTCGATCAGCAGAACGCTGGCGACGCCCTGTACCGCCCGATGGCGCCGAACTTCGACGACAACGTGGCGTTCCAGGCGGCTGTGGAACTGGTGGTGGAAGGTGGCAAGCAACCGAACGGTTATACCGAACCGGTACTGCACCGCCGTCGCCGCGAGTTCAAGGCGCGTAACGGGTTGTAGGTAACATCGGCGCCAGGGGGCCGTTTTGCGGCCCCCTCGGCGCATCAGCCCATCTTCAGTTCTTTCCTCACCAGCTCCAACAGCTTACCCAAATCCACCGGCTTGAGCAGGAAGTCCACCACCCCCAGGTGCATCACATCCACTGCTTCTTCCACATCGGTGTCACCCGACACCACAATGATCGACAACGCCGCCCGCTCCGACGCGCGAATTGTCTTGATCAAGTCCAGTCCACTTTCAGGCTGCATGCGCAAATCGGTAATCATCAACCCGATACGCTTCTGGTAGTGCAGGTACAACCTGGCTTCCTCGGCCCCATCCGCCCCCACCGCATCAATGCCGCGGCTTTTCAGGTACAGGATCAGCGCCTCGCGGTTCACCGCGTTGTCATCCACCACCAGCACCAACGGTCTGGCTTCCACAGGCGCACTTTGGTTTATCACGGCCAAGGCCTCGCGCTCGGCGTCGCTCAGGATGTCGGTGTGCTCGGGCATGCTTGTCTCGTCAAAATAAATCCGCTTCAGCATTAGGACCGCATTACTTGCGTAACCCGTTTCGCCTTTCGTCGGGTCTTTGACAAGGGCGCTCATAGACTTACGTCCAATGGGCACCACCCCGCCGCAAGCCGACCATGGAGGCAGAGAACAACATGGCCGGTACCTATATATAGATATATATAGTTCGGCATAGCGATACGGTCAGTTTCATGAGCAAAAAGGACGCCTACAGCCAGGCGGGCAAGACAGCGGTACTGCAAAACATCCAAGGCACATTGCAGTTCCTGCAGCGCTTTCCGCCGTTCAATCAGATGGAGCACAGCCACCTGGCCTTCTTGGTCGAGCAGTGCCAGCTGCGCTTCTACGCCTGCGGTGAAAGCATTGTCAAACCTGCCGACGGGCCGGTCGAGCACTTCTACATCGTCAAGCAGGGCCGCGTGGTTGGCGAGCGTCAGCACCTGGCCAAACCGGGTGTCGAAACCACGTTCGAGATCACCAGCGGGGAGTGCTTCCCGCTGGCAGCCCTGCTGGGTGAGCGGGCAACCCGCACCGAGCACCTGGCCGGGGAAGACACCTTCTGCCTGCAACTGAACAAGGCCGCATTCATCCGCGTGTTCTCGATGTCTGAAGTGTTTCGGGATTTTGCCCTGCGCGGTGTCAGCAGCCTGCTTGATCAGGTCAATCAGCAAGTACGCCAACGCGCTGTGGAAACCCTCGGCACCCAATACTCGCTGAACACCCCCCTGGGTGAACTGGCCATGCGTCACCCGGTGGTGTGCAGCGCCCATACGCCCCTGCGCGAAGCCGTGCGGCTGATGCACGAGCAACAGGTGGGCAGCATCGTGGTGGTCGACCCGCAGCGCTACCCCATCGGTATCTTCACCTTGCGCGACCTGCGCCAGGTGGTGGCGACAGTAGATGCCGACCTGGGCGCCGCCATCGACCGGCACATGACCGCCAAACCGTTCTACCTCCCACCCCAGGCCAGCGCCTTCGATGCCGCCATGGCCATGACCGAGCGGCATATTGCCCATGTCTGCCTGGTGGAAAACGGACGCCTGTGCGGTGTGGTTTCCGAGCGCGACCTGTTCTCCCTGCAACGGGTCGATCTGGTTCACCTGGCGCGCACCATACGCCATGCGCCACGCCTGGATACGCTGGTTTCGCTGCGCGGCGAAATCAGCCAGCTTGTAGAACGCATGCTGGCCCATGGCGCATCGTCGACGCAGATCACCCAGATCATTACCTTGCTCAACGACCATACCGTGTGCCGGGTCATCGAACTGGCCCTGGCCGAACGTGGCGACCCGGGCGTGCCGTTCAGCTGGCTGTGCTTTGGCAGCGAAGGGCGACGCGAGCAGACCCTGCACACCGACCAGGACAACGGCATCCTCTTCGAAGCGGTCGACAGCGCCGAGGCCGACGCGATCCGCGCTCGCCTGCTGCCGCTGGCGCAATACATCAACCAATGCCTGGCCCAGTGCGGTTTCACCCTGTGCATGGGTAACGTCATGGCCGGCAACCCCGAACTGTGCCTGTCGCGCAGCGAGTGGGCGCGGCGCTTTGCCGGGTTTGTTCGCGAAGCCAGCCCGGAGAACCTGCTGGGCTCGAGCATCTACTTCGACCTGCGTGTGGTGTGGGGCGACGAGCAAGGCTGCGAGCAACTGCGCCAGGGCCTGCTGGCACAGGTAGCCGACAACCGCATCTTCCAGCGCATGATGGCTGACAACGCCCTGCGCCAACGCCCGCCGGTGGGCCGGTTGCGCGAGTTCGTACTGACACGCCAGGGCAACGACAAGGCGGCGACCCTCGACCTCAAGGTCCAGGGCCTGACGCCCTTCGTTGATGGTGCCCGTTTGCTGGCTCTGGCCAATGGCATAGCAGCCTGCAATACCCTGGAGCGCCTACGCCAACTGGTGGCCAAGGGCGTGATCGAGCCGTTGGACGGCGCCGCCTATGAAGAGGCCTACCACTTCATCCAGCAAACCCGCATGCAGCAGCACCAACGCCAGATACGCGACAACCTGCCTTACTCCAACCGGGTCGACCCGGACAGCCTCAACCACCTGGACCGGCGCATCCTGCGCGAGTCGCTGCGCCAGGCTCAGCGTCTGCAAAGCAGCCTGGCCTTGCGGTATCAGCTATGAGCCTGTTCGCCTGGCTGCGCCCCAGCGCGCCCGAGCTGGACCACGCCAAGCGCCAGCGCCTGGCCCGGTTGCCCAAGCCCGTGCCGCTGGGGGTATGTACCCTGCGTGAGCAGCGCTGGGTGGTGCTGGACCTGGAAACCAGCGGGCTCAACCCCAATCGTGATCAGGTACTGTCGATTGGGGCGGTGGCCATCGAAGACGGTGCCATCGACTTCGCCCAGCAGTTCGAACGCACACTGCACCGGCCTTTGCAGAAGACCAACGCCAGCGTACTGATCCACGGCTTGGGCCCCAGCGCATTGGCTGCCGGTTGCGACCCGGCCGAGGCCTTGCTGGATTTACTCGATTTCATTGGCAACAGCCCGGTGCTGGCGTTTCACGCGCCATTCGACCAGCGCATGCTGGCGCGTGCGCTGAAGGAGAGCCTGGGTTACCGCTTGCAGTCGCCATTCCTCGATGTTGCCGAACTGGCGCCGATGCTTAACCCCGACACAGTGCTGCGCGAGGCCGGGCTGGATGACTGGGTGGCACGGTTTGGCTTGCAGGTTGAAGAACGTCATCATGCCAGTGCCGATGCCCAGGTGACTGCAGAACTGGCGCTGATCCTGTTCAGCCAGGCCCGGCGCCAGCAGCTGGACAGCCCGCTGCAGCTGGAGCAACGGTTGCGCGGGTGGCGACGGCGCAAGATGCAGAGTCATGGTTTGTAAGGCGCGGGATTTGCAGCGCCGGTGAGATTGAGCGCCGCCCGCGCGGCGTATCGCGAGCAAGCTTGATCTCACCGGCGCCACATAACTCAAACCAAGCCCCATGATGGCAATCCGATAAGCGTCCATTGCACCCACCCCCTCCCCTCTGCAACAATCGAGAATAATTATCGTTAGTTAATGCATTCGTTCCGGGGGGACGCTGCTTGTCTTCTGCACAAAGCCCACACGCCGATCTGGTCGGTGCGCTGTACCGCGACCACCGCGGCTGGCTGCTCGCCTGGCTGCAACGCAGCATGGCCTGCCGCCAACGTGCCGAAGACCTGAGCCAGGACACCTTCGTGCGCCTGCTTGGTCGTGAGCAACTGGACACACCCCGCGAACCCCGCGCGTTTCTGGCCGCCGTGGCCAAGGGGCTGATGTTCGACCATTTCCGTCGCACCGCGCTGGAACAAGCCTACCTGGCCGAGCTGGCATTGATCCCTGAAGCCGAACAGCCCTCGCCAGAAATGCAGCACCTGATCCTTGAAGACCTCAAAGCCATCGACCGCCTGCTCGGCAAGCTGTCGAGCAAGGCTCGCGCGGCGTTTCTGCACAGCCGCCTGGACGGCATGGGCCATGCCGAGATTGCCGAGCGCCTTGGCGTTTCGGTGTCGCGGGTGCGCCAGTAC
This sequence comes from Pseudomonas sp. GLN_2, assembly GCF_043106005.1. NCBI lineage: Bacteria > Pseudomonadati > Pseudomonadota > Gammaproteobacteria > Pseudomonadales > Pseudomonadaceae > Pseudomonas > Pseudomonas sp. GLN_2. The sequence continues at coordinate 94,588 of NZ_JBICMC010000004.1, forward strand.
ATCGCCCAAGGAATGCGCCAGTGCTACGTAGCCCTGTACGGGGAGCCGACGTGAGCAACGTCCCGGTTTCGTCCCGGGTCCTGGAAGCCGCGATTGCCTGGAAACTCAGCCTCGGCGATAGCAGCGGCACGCCTGATGAACGCAGTGAATTCATGCGCTGGCATGCCGCCAGCGAAGAGCACGCACGTGCCTGGCGCCAGCTCGGCGCCATGGACCAACGCGTTAGCGCGGCGGCTGGCCCGGCACGCCAGGCGCTGCTGCAATCACGCGCCAGCCTGCGGCGACGCATTGGCAAGGTTGGCGGCGGGCTGGCTGGCACGTTTCTGCTCGGCGCGCTGCTGGCATGGGGCGGCGCCCCGTCGCTGGCACCCAGCTACTGGCTGGCCGACCAGCGCACCGCCACGGGAGAGTTGCGTACCTTGCGCCTGGAAGACGGCACACTGCTGAGCCTGAACACCCACACCGCCGTGGACATCGACTACGCCGGCGCGCAACGGGTGATCGTGCTGCACCAAGGCGAAATCTCGGTCGAAACCGGCCACCAGGATTCGCGCCCGCTGCTGGTACGCACTGAGGACGGTCGCTTGCGGCCACTGGGCACGCGCTTCCTGGTGCGCCGCGAAACCGACGGTACGCGCCTGGAAGTGCTACAAGCCTCGGTCGCCGCCATGCCGCATAACAGCGGCGACGAACAGGTGCTACGCGAAGGCCAGCAGGTGTTGATGAACGCCAACAGCCTCGGCGAGGTTGGCACGGTGCCTGCCGGTGCCGATGCCTGGACCCGCGGCATGCTGGTGGTCGACAACGTACGCCTGGGCGACCTGCTCGCCACACTGGGCCAGTACCGCAGCGGCTACCTCGGGGTGGATGCCAAGGTCGCCGACCTGCGTGTGACCGGCAGCTTCCCGCTGACCAACACCGACCTGGCGCTGGCCTCGCTGGTGCCGGCGTTGCCGGTGAAGATCGAGCGGCATACGCAGTGGTGGGTGAACGTCACGTCCAAATAGGCCGGGCCTGCTGGCCAATCTCCATCCGCCGTTCAGCGTTGCTGCCACCACCGTATTCGCGGGTAAACCCGCTCCTACCACGGTGGTGGGCACACATCGGAGTCATCGCAGGAGCGGGTTCACCCGCGAAGAGGCCGGTGCTGGCCCCCTTTTAAATAATTCTCAATATTTTTCAGATTCACCCTGTCACTTTTCAGATCTCGCTCGGCAAGGAAGCAGCAAGCACTTACCCGTCGAGGAACCGCCGCATGTCCCGTGCCGTTGATCATATCCTGCGCCCCAGCCTGATGGCCCTGGCCATCGGCCTGGCTGCCCCGCTGACCAGCCCTGCCTTGTTCGCCGCCGAGCAATCCACGTCGCGCGCCTACAACCTGCCCAGCGCGCCACTGGCCAGCACTCTCAACCAGATCGCCAGCCAGTCCGGCATTGCCTTGGCCATCGACCCGGCACTGGTCAGCGGACGCACCTCGGCCCCGGTAAGCGGCCAATACGACGGCCTGGGCGCCCTGCAAGCCGCCCTGAGCGGTACCGGCCTGCAGTTGCAGCAGAGCAGTGCGGGCAGCTACAGCCTGGTGGCCGTGCCGGATGGCACACTGGCCTTGCCGGAAACCACCGTGAATGCCACCAGCGCCAGCGAAAGCGCCTGGGGCCCGGTTGAAGGCTACGTGGCCAAGCGCACCGCTGCTGGCACCAAGACTGACACGGCACTTGTGGAGGTCCCCCGCTCCATCTCTGTGGCCACCCGCGAGCAAATGAAAGACCGCGGTGTACACAGCCTGGATGATGCAGTGCGCTATATGCCAGGTATCGTATCCGCCAGCTTCGGTAGCGATACGCGGTATGACTGGATGCGCGTGCGCGGCTTCGAACCAACGCAATTTCTGGATGGGCTGCCGCTGCCACGCGGCGTGTATGCCAACCCGAAAGCCGAAACCTGGAACCTCGACCGCCTCGCCCTGCTGCGCGGCCCGGCCTCTTCGATCTACGGCCAGACTCCACCTGGCGGCCTGCTGGACATGGTCAGCCGCCGTCCGCAAGCGGAAAGCGCTCACGAAATCGAGCTTCAATACGGCAGCGACAACCATCGCCAGATCAACTTCGCCAGCACCGGCAAGATCGACGATGAAGGTCGCTTTCTCTATGGCGTCAGTGGCGTTATCCGTGACAGCGGCACCCAGATCGACCACATCGACAACAAGCGCTACAACATTGCCCCAAGCCTGACCTGGAACATTGACGAAGACACCACGCTGACCTTCCTGACCCAGTTCACCCGTGACGATACCGGTGCCACCAGCCAATTCCGGCCCATCCAGGGCACCAAGATCGACATGCCGTTCGGCAAGATCTCGCACCACAAGAACCTGGGTGACCCGGATTACGAGTTCTACGACCGTACTTACTACGCGCTGGGTTACGCCTTCGAACACCGCATCAACGACGTCTGGCAGTTCCGCCAGAACCTGCGCTACACCAAGTCAGACCTGTCGTTCCAGACCATCACCCCTGGCAGTTACTACGAGCCCGGCGGCCCAGTCAAAGACGATGGCACTGTCAGCCGCATGTCCACCAACACCGATGAAGACATCAGCCAGTTCGCGGTGGACAACAACTTCCAGGCGGACTTCGCGACCGGGGACATCAACCACACGCTGTTGATCGGCCTGGACCACCAGCGCATCAACACCAACTACCTGTCGATCTTCGACTTCACCGTGCCAGACAGCAACGTCAACAACCCGGTCTACGGGCTGCCGATCACTCGCCCTGATCGCTCGACCGCGTTTTACGACTACAACCAGAAAACCCGTCAGACCGGCCTGTATGTGCAGGACCAGATGGCGCTTGGTAACTGGCGCCTGACCCTGGGCGGTCGTGAAGACTGGGTGCACACCGGCACCAAGTTCTTCAACCAGGGCGATGCCACCAATACCCAGCGGGACAAGAAGTTCAGCGGCAACGCAGCCATCAGCTACGTGTTCGACTCAGGCTTCGTGCCGTACCTGTCCTATGCCGAGTCGTTCCAGCCGTCCAGCAATGCCAGTGTGTCGGCCTCGGACTCGTTCAAGCCCACCGAAGGCAAGCAGTGGGAGCTGGGCGTGAAGTATCAGCCGCCGGGGTCCAACACCCTGTTGTCGGCAGCCGTGTACGACCTGACTCAGAAAAACGTCTCGGTCACCAACACGGTCGGTGGTGTGACCATCACCAGCCAGACCGGTGAAGTGAAAGTCCGCGGCCTTGAGCTGGAAGCGGTTTCCGATGTGACCGACAACCTGAAGGTGATTGCCGCCTACACCCTGGCCAAGTCCGAGGTGCAGGATGGCGATTTCAAAGGTAACCGCCTGCAACTGATGCCTAACCAGCAAGCGTCCATCTGGGGCGACTATACCTGGCATTCGGGCGTGCTCGACGGCTTCGGCATCGGCCTGGGCGCGCGTTATACCGGTAATACCTACGGTGACCAAGGCAATACCTACCTGGGCAAGGCCAAGGCCTACACCGTCTTCGACGGGTCGGTGCATTACGACCTGGGTCGCCTGAACGGCAGCCTGAAGGGCGCGTCGGTCGCGGTCACCGCTACCAACCTGCTGAACAAGGACTACCTCTCTACTTGTGACGCGTACTACTGCTACTACGGCGATGAACGCAGCGTTGTCGCCAGCGCCACTTACAAGTTCTGAGTGAGCTGGGGCCGCCTTGCGGCCCCGGGTTCCAACCGACAACAATCGGTACCGTGATGAAGAGCCCCACCATCCGCCGCTGGTCCTTGATCCACACCTGGAGCAGCCTGGTCTGTACCCTGTTCCTGCTGTTGCTGGCAGTCACCGGCCTGCCCCTTATCTTCCACCACGAACTCGAACACCTGCTAGGCGACGCCCCTGAACTGCGTGAAATGCCGGCAGGCACCCCGCACCTCGACCTGCAGCAACTGGTGCTCAAGGCCGAACAACATCGCCCCGGCGAGGTCATGCAGTACTTCGGCTACGATGAAGACGAGCCCAACGGCGTAGTCGCCATTACCGCCGCCACCGCCGGCACCGACCCCAACCTGTCGCACACCTTCATGCTCGATGCACGCACCGGCGAGGCGGTGGCCATGCCGGCCGCCAACGGCGGTTTCATGATGGTGATGCTGCGCCTGCATGTGGACATGTTCGCAGGCCTGCCGGGCAAGCTGCTGCTGGCCTTCATGGGCGTATTGTTCATTGTCGCGATTGTCTCCGGCACCGTGCTCTATGCGCCGTTCATGCGCCGCCTGGAATTCGGCACCGTACGCCACAGGAAGTCCCGCCGCCTGCGCTGGCTCGACCTGCACAACCTGATCGGCGTGGTCACCCTGGCCTGGGCATTGACGGTGAGCGTGACCGGGGTAATCAGTGCCCTGTCCGACCTGGTCATCGCGGCCTGGCGCAACGACAGCCTGGCTGCGATGGTTGCCCCCTACCGCGACGCCCCGCCGCTCGTCGAGCGCGCCCCAGCCACTCGCCTGCTGGAGATTGCCGAACGGGCCGCGCCGGGCATGCGCCCGGACTTCATCGCGTTTCCTGGCACGCGTTTCTCCAGCGAGCACCACTATGCGGTGTTCATGAACGGTGCCACCCACCTGAGTTCGCACCTGTTCACGCCGGTTCTGATCGATGCTCGCACCTTGGCAGTGACTGCCGTAGGTGACCGTCCCTGGTACATGGATGCCATGGGCCTGTCGCAGCCACTGCATTTCGGCGATTACGGCGGGCGACCGATGCAGATCCTCTGGGCGTTACTGGACGTGCTGACAATCATCGTGCTCGGCAGCGGCCTCTACCTGTGGTGGGGCAAGCAGCGTAAACCCAGGGAGGCACGCGCATGAGCCACAGGTCGCAACCCACGGCACGCCTCTTCGCCTGGCCAGCGTTGATTGCCCTGCTTGGCTTCCTGGGCCTGTTCGCCGCACTGCTCGGCGACGGTGGCTGGGACGTTCTGGCATGGGCTGGCCTGGGCCTGCCGGCCCTGCTGAGCCTGCGCGGGCTGTTCTGGCGTCGGGGGCGCTAGCCCGCTACCACCCCGCAACGCAGGTATTGCCAAGCATGGGGTTTTCCTCAACCAAGGAACCGCCCCATGCGCCCCCTCGAACAACTGGAACAGATCGACCGACAAATCGGTGACTTGCTCGACGGCCTTCCAACCCTCGACCTTCAACACCCCATCAACCCCGACACACGCACCTGGCTGCACGGCGAACTGGCCAGCTTCTGGACCACGACCGATGAGCAAGGCAAAACCCCCAGACAAAAGCTGCTGGCACTGCGCAAGGCGCTGATGCTGGCCGAGGTTGAACTGCGCCTGGGCGACGAGACCTTGGGCTACCGCTCAGCCGATCAACTATGGGCCTGCCTGCAACAGCCACTACCCTCCCAGCGCAGGCATATGCCCCTGGCCAAAAGGCCACAGGTCTACCGCGTTCTGCTGGAAGGCCTACGGCCCAACTGGCGAAGCTACCTGCCCGGCACACTGATCATCGTTGCCGGTACCGCCGAAGGCCATATGCTCACGCCTCAGGATGCCGCAGGCGCTGCCTTGCTGTGCAGCCTGTCACAAGGCATCGAGGTTTTCGACTCCCTGGGCGCACTGCACCAGGAGCTTTGCGAACGCCTGGAAGACCCACTCCAAAGCAGACCGCTGCTGCATCTGTACACTGACACGCAGGCGGACCGCGCTCGCCGGTCACAGCGCCTGCGCTATGACTGGTACGCCGACAGCCTGCTGGAGGCCCAGATCGACAGTGTGATAGAAGCCCAACGCCAACGCCTGAGTGACACCGGCTTGTGGAGCAACGGCTCACCCGACCAGCACACCCGAATACATAAAGCCCTGGCGCTATGGCCCGAAGTCGGCGCCAAACCCATCCTGCAAACACGCTATTCTCAATTGCTTGAGAAGAGTCTGCCCAACTGGCTGCGCAATACATCTGCGCAAGGCCTGAGCCATATGATGCAGGCCATGCAAACGCTGGTGGCAATCGCCGAGCAGGCTGCTGCCCCGGGAGTGCTGAGCCTTGACGACTTCAAGCAACGCAATAGCCTGTTGGCCTGGGCCAACGCACGCCTTCGCGAGCGCCTGAGCCATGACCTGGGGTACGACATAGATCCTCGCGAGATCAAGATCATCGTCGTGCGCGCCCGCCGCACGGGCGCCATCATGCATCCCTTCGCCCTCTCATCCTATGTTACCTATGTAGGCATGCGACGCGTGGGCCACGAGATGGTGGAGATGGTCGAGGAAATCAACACCCTCGAAGAGATCGCCCTCAAGAACTTGCCGTGGTTCGATACCGACTACTGGCTGACTGCCCGGGTGATCAATGCCCACGGTAAAGCCATGCCCGCCGGGCTCACGCCGCCGTATGTCAAGCACATGGTCCGGGAACTGAACGTGGGTGACAGCTACGCAAAATACCTGCACACCCAACTGATCGGTTCCAGAGCGGGCAAATGGCGCCTGACTGCGCACACCAAGGTCAACCGTGCACGCATGCACGCTGAAGCAGTCAAGGCGCGCTACGCCGGACACTTTGGCGAAGACCCTTTCGAACATGGCTACAACTGGGTGCGCGCAGTGCTGGACCAACCACACAATGCCTTGCGTGCGCCAGTAGCAGGCTACCCGGTCACTGTTCGGCAGTTGAACATCATGGGCCATACCCTGCAGGGCGTGCTTCTGCTCAACAGCCTCCCCTACAAGTCTCCAGCATGCGTGCTGTACACCCCGGATGCCCCGGACCGCAGGGCCTGGCGCCGTTTTCGCACAACCCGCGAACTGCTTCGCACATTGCGCCAACAGCCCGCGTTGAGAGCATACGTAGCCCAGCGCCTGCCATTGCTGCCTGCCGCCACGGTGCAGCGGTTGCTGGACAAGGGGCGCCTGAGCACGCATTTGACCACGCCCGAGGTCAAAGACGACCTTTTCTTCGACTACTACATGGCCGAGGCCCGGGCGCTGATCGCCCAGGCCGATGCCGACAGCATGACGACCAGCGAAGTGAATGCGGAGTCGGTCATGGCGCTGAGCTGGCGTTTGCTGGATTTCATCAGCCTGCTGCTGCCCAACCGCGCGTTGCTGGTGCTGTCGATTGGCCGCATGGCAATCGATATCCTGGACGGCATCGAGGCCTTCAACCAAGAGGATGTCGAAGGGGTGATGCGGCATTCCTATCAGGCGCTTAGCCACCTCAACGATGCAGGTACCAGTTTTCTCGGTTCCAGATTGCTGCGCCGGACCCTGCGCGGAATACCCAAACAACCGCCACTGCCACTGCCCGCACGCTTCCAGGCGCAACCGGACAGCAGCAGCCTCCGGTATCGCATAGACGGTATCTACGGTGAGGGTGTATACGAGCAAAGCTCGGCGTTTGGTGGGCTGTCGCTGTATTTCGTCAAGGACAGCGACAACCGCTACTACCAGGTCAGCTTCGACGGCTACCGCTGGCGGGCCATCGACCCCGACCAGCCAGATGCCTATCTGCAGCAACCGCTCAAGCGCAAAACCGACGGGCAGTGGGTGATCGACTCACCGGTGCTCTGGTACGACGGGCTGCCCGACCTGACACAATTACTGCAGGACTGCTATCTGCAAACGCCTGTGGACGGCCTGCCGGTTAACATCGAACAAGGGCTTTTTCAGGCTGACGATCAGCTGTACCTGGCGCTCGAGAACGGGCAGTTGCCGGTGCGCCGCCACCTGCTACCGGATCATTACCACTTGGAGATTGCCGTTGCCAGCAACGCCGGGGTGGTGCCGTGGGCGGTGCTGCGCCACGAAAACGACCAGTGGCTGATACGCGTTCGCCAGGCAGGGCGCAGCACTGACTGGCTGACACTGCCAGATCAACCACCGCCGGCCCACTGACAGCGGAGCCGGCGGCCTCAGTCGACCAGTTTTGGCAACAGCCGGTCCAGCCGCTGATGCAAGGCACTGCCATTGGGCCAGTTGCGCAGCAGCCGTGCCCGGTCACGGGCATAGGCCGGTGCGAAGCTGAGCTGGGTGGCGTGCTGGCACATGGCATCAAGGTCGATCAATGACCATTGGCCGTTGTGCCAGAACAGGTTATGGCCTTTGAAGTCGCCGTGGCTGATGCGCTCGCGAATCAGCTGCTGCATCACGTGCACCAAGGCATCCACCTGCTCCTCGGGCGCATCGCCGCTTTCGACGTAGGGCGCGAAGCATGCCGTCAGGTCCGGGCCGTCGACATACTCGGTGACCAGGTAAGCACGGCTGCGCAGGCCCAGCACCCGCTGTTCCAGCACCGCGAGGGGGCGTGGCGTGGCAATGTCGAGGAATTCCAGGCGGTGGCCTTCAATCCAGGAATGCCAGGCTCGGCTTGGGCGCCAGAAGCGCTTGAACCAATGTGCGGTGTTCTTGATGTTGTAGCGCTTGATCACCAACGGGCGACCATTGACCTCGATGCGCGCCACGCTGGCAGCGCCACCGGTCTTGTACAAATGGCCTTTGTCGATCAGCGCATCGGCCTGCTCCAGTACAGGCTGCATGGCCTCGACCTCACTGCGGCGGATCGCCTGCAAGCCCGAGAGGGTGCGCTGGACGCTGAACAGGCTGCACTCGCGGCCAGCCTTGTCCAGATAGTCCTTCTGGCGCCAGGTGCGCACCTTGTCCACCTGTTTTTGCAGGGCTTCCAGCGGCAACGCATGCTCGGCATTGGCCAGCAGGTAATGCACCAGCAGCTCTTCGATGAACGGCTCCAGGCGCTTGGGCAACTGGGCGAAGAACACCCCGAGGTTTTCCAGCACCCGTGGACGCGACAACTGCTGACCGGGTGTTTCCGCCCTGATGCCCGCACCGTCGATCAGGTACAGCTTGCCGGCATGGCGCAGCAGGTTGTCCAGGTGCAGGTCTTCCTGCCAAAGGCCTTGGGCGTGCATGTGCGCCACAGCCGTGAGCGCTTCGCCCAGTACCAGGTGCTGCTCGTCCGCCAGCACTGGCAGGTTTTCCACTGCGGCCCAGGCATCGGACAGGCTTTGGGCACCGTCAAGGAACTCGAACAGCAGCCAGCCGCCCTCGCCTTCCTTGAGGCCGTCGGCCAGTAGCGTCGGTGTGGTCAGGCCTTGTTCGGCCAGCAACTTCACACCCTGCAGTTCGCGCTGGAAATGCCGCGCGGCGTTACCACCGACCAGCAGCTTCGCCAGCACCGGTGTGCCACGCCAGACACCAGCGCCCACATAACGCTGGCCCGGCAGCACACGCAGCAGGGTGAGCAGTTGCAAGTCGGCACTGCCGGCGGCATCAACCAACGTGATACTCAGGGGCAGCGTCGGGCTGCGCCCGGCATCCTTCAGTTCAGACAAACGCATCAGCGAGCCTCTTTTTCACGACGGCGTTGCGTCAGCCGTTGCAGCCAGGTGTCGACCAGCGCGCCGTCAGCCGGCTGCCCCAGGTAGGTCGCCAGCAAAGTACGTACATCCTGCACGCGCCAGGTCTGCGCGCGGCGCAGCAGCGGCTCCAGGTCCTTGAGGCGGTCACGCATGCCGAACAGCAGCGGCCGGGTCTTTTCCAGGTCGATCAATTGCGCGTCCCAACCCTCGCGGCGTTTACGCAGGAAAATGTGCTTGGGGTAGAAGCAGCCATGCACCTGGCCGGCGCTGTGCAGGGTGCGCGCCAGCTGACCGCAGGCCTGCAGGATGCCAGTGCGCTCGGCTTCACCCAACCGCGGCCACTGCGCCAGCAGGCTGTCGAGGTCGGCCCACTCGTCCAGAGCGCGGGTCATCAGGATAGCCCGGTGCTTGCCGCCCTGCTTGCGCTCGCCGTAGAACACCGCCTGCAATGCCGGAATGCGCAGCTTCTGGTAGCGACTGATGTTGCGGAATTCGCGGGCGAAGGTGGGCTCGCCGAACGGCCGGTGCAAGGTACGGGTCAGGTAGTCGCTCTGGCGCTTGAGGTAGTAGCCCTTGCCTTCGAGTTCCAGACGGAAGACGCTGCTCCAGCCACCACGGCCGGTGTTGGGTTCGTCCACAGCATCAAGTTGCAGCGCCCACAGCGCCTCGAAGTTGTCCAGGCCATGGCGCTTGAGCAGCGCGAGGTCCGCGCTGGCCAGGTAATCGGTCATTCCCTTCCCTCGAAAAAGCCCAGTACCCGATGAATGCGCTTCTTGTCACGCACATTCAGCCGGTCGCGGCCACGGTATTGCAGGTAGAAGCGCAGGCGCTGGGTAGCTGACAGGTGGTATTTGGCCACTTTGTCCAGGCATGCCAGGTCCTTTATCATCCGGTGGCGCCACATGAAACCGCGCCAGAAGTCGCCGGTGGGGCAGTCGATGAAGAATAGCGTGCCTTGGTCATCGACCAGCAGGTTGCGCCACTTCAGGTCGTTATGGGCAAAGCGGTGTTGGTGCATGACCCGGGTATGGCGCGCCAGTTGACGGCTGACATGGTCGACCCAGGCGCGGTCGGCCAAGCGCGCATCGTTGTGTTCGGCCAGGGCCGACAGGTCTTCGGTGTGCGGCAGCTCACGGGTGATCATAGCACCCCGGCCAAAGGCCAGGCCGTTGCGCTCCAGGCCCCAAGCCACGACTTCGGCAGTGGGGATACCCCATTTGGCGAACTGCTTGAGGTTTTGCCATTCGGCCTTGATGCGTGGCCGCCCCAGGTACCGGCGCATGTGCTTGCCGGCCCCGGTGTAGCGCTTGACGTAGTAGTTGACCCCGTCACGCTCGATGCGTACCACCTCACTGAGCGGGTCGCGGGTCAACCGTTCGCCCTGGAGGGCGAACACCGCGTCAAGGCTGCCGAAGTCCGCCGCCAGGTGTTCGTACCCCGGCGCCAGTGTCCAACTCGCCATCAGAGTGCGTCCCCATAGCGTTGCTTGCGATCGTAGAGTTTCTGGGCCTTGCGCTCCAGCCAGGCGAGCAGCGCGGCTTCGTCCTTCAGCACCTGCCGCAGCGGACGCTGGAAGTAACCGCGCAGGAAGCGCAGCTTGTCGCGTTGGGTCAGGCCGATGTCCAGGGCCGAAAAGTACAGCGCAGCCAGGTCTTTGTCGCGCCAGCGGCGGCTGATTCTGGCACGGGTTTGCGCGCGGTGCAGGTCGATCACCGACAGTTTGAAGTCATCTGCCGTCACCGGTCGGTCGGTGTGCAGCAGAAAATGGCAGATGTAACAATCGCGGTGGTTGACCCCGGCGCGGTGCATCCCGCCGGTCATCTTCGCCACCTCGGCGATAAGTGCACGCTTCAGGCGCGGCTCAGGCGGCTGCTTGACCCAGTCGATGCTGAAGTCTTCCAGGCTGATGGTCGGCGCCAGCTCTTCGGTGATGATGAACGAGTGCTGCGCGGCTGGGTTGCTGCCACGCTCGCCATAGGCGACTGCGGTCATGGTAGGCACACCCACCTCGTGCAGGCGCTGGATGGCCTTCCACTCCTGGCCGGCACCGAGCACCGGCAGCTTGGCGGTGAACAGGTTCTTGAAGATCTCGCCCCAGCCGATGCCTCGGTGGATCTTGACGAAAAAGCCCTCGCCAGCCACTTCGGTGCGCAGCGTGCGGCGCCCTTCCAGCTCGCGATAGACCTCGCCTTGCAGCGCCTCCACGGCGTCGAAGGCATCACGCCCGGCCCACAGGCGTTTGAAGGGTTCGGCCAATATCAGCTTCATGCGGTTTTTTGCCCCAGGATCACGTCGGCAGCATGCTGCGGCATGCTGTACAGATCGGCGCTATCGGCAAATGCCAGGCCATTGCGCGACCAGCTGGCACGCGCCTGCGGGTCTTCGAGCATGCGCTGCAGATAGCCGTTGAGCTGCTCTTGTTCGAACGGCTCGTCCAGCACCAGGCCGCTGTCGGCCTCGGCAATGTAGTGGGCATAGCCGCACACCTTGGACACCAGCACCGGCAAGCCGGCGACCAACGCTTCGAGCAGCACCGTACCGGTATTCTCGTTGTACGCCGGGTGAATCAGCAGGTCGGCGCCCAGCAGGAAGCGCGGGATGTCGCTACGGCCCTTGAGGAACTGCACCTGGTCGCCCAGACCCAGGGTAGCGCTTTGCAGCTGGAATACCTTGGGGTCGTCCTGGCCGATCACCATCAGCCTGGTGCGTTTGCGCAGGGCTGACGGCAGCGCGGCCAGTGCCTTGAGGCTGCGGTCCACGCCTTTGGTCTTGAAGCCTGAGCCAATCTGCACCAGCAGCAGGTCGTCCTCCCCCAGGTTGAATTCCTTGCGGAACTCAGCGCGGATCTCGGCGGCATTGGCCGGCGCACGGCGATCCTGGGAAATGCCTGGCGGCAGCAGGTGGAAGCGTTCTACCGGGGTGCCGTAATGCTTGATGAACAGCGGCTGCTGCACTTCGGAAATCATCAGCACTTCGGTATGGGCGTCCTTGGCAAACACCGCACGCTCGTACTCGGCAAAGTGCCGGTAGCGGCCCCAGCGGCGGTACAGGCCACCGCGCAGGGTCTGTGCCTTGTCCTCGAAGCAGCCGTCGGCGGCGTAGTACACGTCCAGCCCCGGCATCTTGTTGAAGCCGATCAAGCGGTCGACCGGGCGCTTGGCCAGGTCGGCGGCCATCCAGGCGCTGAGCTTCTCGTTGCGGCGGTGGTTGAAGATCGCCTTCACCGGCGCCACCAGCACTTCGAAGCCCGGCGGAATGTCACCCTCCCAGATCAGCGTATACACACGGATCTGGTGGCCCCGCTTCTGGCATTCCAGGGCAATGCGCATGAAATCGCGCTGCAGCCCGCCGAAGGGGAAATATTTGTAAAGCACGAAAGCCAGTTGCATCAACGGACATCCTCAGCCAGCAGCAACGCGCTCAAGCGGCTCGCCACATGCTCGGGATTCAAGCGAGTGAAGCACAGTGGCCACTCGCGTTTCAGATCGAACCGGGCCAGGTCATCGGCGCTCGGTTTGTAGGTGCACTTCTTCTGCAGGCAGGGAGCGCAAGGCCAGTCACTGGCCTGGTGAATCTGGGTCCGTCCGTAGGCGCCAGTCAGGCCCGGGTTGGTTGGGCCAAACAGCGAAAGGGTGGGCACATCGAGTGCCGCCGCCAGGTGGCCAAGGCCGGTATCGACCGCCACGCAGGCCTTTGCCGCCGCCAGAACACGAGCGACGCCGGCAAGGTTCAATTTGGGGAGCACCTGGCAGTTGTTCAAGCCTTGGGCAATTCGCTCGGCCCGCGCCTTCTCAGCCGGATTACCCCAAGGCAGGCGCACTTCCAGCTTGCGCCGGCCCATGCGCTCGGCCAGTTCGCGCCAGTAGGCTTCGGGCCAATGCTTGGTCGCCCAGGTGGTGCCATGCAGGAACACCACATAGGGCGCAGCCGGGGGCAGTTGCAGGCGGTCGAGGTCCAGGCCGTAGTTGCCGATGCCTTCTGGCAGGTCATAGGCCAGGGCCATGGCAAACAGTTGGCGTACCCGCTCCACCGCGTGCTGGCCGGTAGCGACCGACAGAGGCCGGTCGTAGAAGCGGCTGGCCCAGCCTTCGCGCGCCGAGTAGCGGTCCAGGCCGGCGACGGGTGCCTTCACGTAACGGGTCAACCAGGCCGACTTGACCAGGCCCTGGGCGTCGATCACAAGGTCGTACTTGCGCTCGCGCACGCGCTGCTTGAACGCCTTCCACTCGCCACTCTTGATGGTTTGCCAGAGGTTCTTGCGCCAGCGACGAATCGCCACCGGGATGACCTGGTCGACCGCGGGGTGCCAACTGGGGATTTCGGCGAAGCCTTCTTCCACCACCCAATCGAAACGGATGCCGGGAATGGCATGGGCGGCATCGGTAAGCGCCGGCAGGGTGTGGATGACATCCCCCAGCGACGAGGTCTTGATGATCAGTACCCGCACTTAGTCGACCTCGGCCACGGTATCGATCAGGTCCGGTCCGCTGAGGCTGTGCAGGGCGGCAATCACTTTGCCCGGTTCCAGCAGACGCAGGCAATTGTAATGGCCGAAGCGACAGGTGCGGTCAAAGCACGGGCTGCACTCGATACCGGTGCGCACCACTTCCACCTGTTCGGCCAACGGTGGGGTGAAGCCGGGGGAAGTCGAGCCGTACACCGCCACCAACGGACGGTTCAGCGCAGCGGCCACGTGCATCAGACCGGAATCGTTGGACACCACGGCATGGGCGCAGGACATCAGGTCGATGGCCTCGGCCAGCGAGGTCTCACCGGCCAGGTTGGACGACTCTTCACGGAACCCCGGAATCAGCCGGTCGCGGATCTGCTCACCGACCGGGTGATCGTTCTTCGAGCCGAACAGCCACACCTGCCAGCCTTGGCGAATCATCGCATCGGCCACAGCGGCATAGTGCTCTGCCGGCCAGCGCTTGGCTTCGCCAAACTCGGCGCCAGGGCACAGCGCCAGTACCGGACGGTCCAGTTCCAGGCCGAACTTGGCCAGGGCGGCGTCACGGCTTTGCGCTTCGATCTGCAGGCTGGGGCGCGGGTATGGCTGCGGCAGCTCGGCGCCGGGCGCGTACGCCAGGGCCATGAAGCGCTCGATCATCAGCGGATAGCGGGCCTTGTCCAGCTTGCGCACATCGTTCAGCAGGCCGAAGCGCATTTCACCGCGCCAGCCGGTGCGTTTGGGAATGCCGGCAAAAAAGGGCACCAGCGCCGACTTGAGCGAGTTGGGCAGCAGGATAGCCTGGTCGTACTGGCCGGCCAGGGACTTGCCGATGCGCCGTCGTGTGGCCAGCTCCAGCGCGCCGTGGCCGAGCGGGAAGCTCAAGGCCTGACGCACTTCAGGCATGCGTTCGAGGATCGGCCGGCTCCATTCAGGGGCCAGCACGTCGATCACGCAGTCGGGGTGCTGCTGTTTCAGGCACTGGAACAGGGTCTGCGCCATCACCATGTCGCCGACCCAGCTGGGGCCAATGATCAGTATTCTCATGCTTAGTCCAGAAACGCTCGGGGAGGCTACAGGCTGCGGTACAGCCTGGCCTCCCCTCTTTATATTCAGGCTATGTGGCCGACAGTGTAACACCGGTGGTGAGGCATGAGCCTTTGGGGCTGCTTTGCAGCCCATCGCGACACAAGGCCGCTCCCACAAAAGGTACTGCATACGCCGGCCAATGGTGGGAGCGGCCTTGTGTGGCGAAAGGGCCGCACAGCGGCCCCAACGATCTCAAGTCAGCCCCAGTTCACCCCAGATCCGCCGCACTTCACGGCGTTCATCGGCAAACTGTGCCGCATCGATCACCCCGGCCTGCTTCTGCAGGGCCTGGCGGTGGGAGGCCGAGCGGAACGCCTTGTACACTTCACGCAACAGCAACGCGTCACTGGCCGGCATCAAGTTCGCCTGCTCCAGCTCCTCCAGAATGCGGATGTTATCGGTCCATCGAAGTATGGCCGGATGGTCATGGGACCAGGCCAAAGCGGCGTATTGCACCATAAATTCGATATCGACGATACCGCCGGCATCCTGCTTGATATCGAAGGGTACACCGGCGTCGAAGGCGTTCGCCGCGGTACCGGCAGCCGTAGCCTTGGTACCGAGGTTGTCACGCATCTTGGCGCGCATTTCACTCACCTCGCCGCGCAGCTTTTCCAGGTCGCGGGCCTGGCCCAGTACCTTGGCACGCACACCTTCGAATGCAGCCCCCACCTGCTTGCAACCCACCAGCACACGGGCCCGCACCAGCGCCTGGTGTTCCCAGGTCCAGGCTTCGTTCTGCTGGTAGCGCTCGAAGGCGCCCAGCGAGCTGACCAGCAGGCCCGAGGCGCCGGACGGGCGCAGGCGCATATCCACGTCGTACAGTTGGCCCGAGTTGGTCTGGGTGGTCAGCAAGTGGATGATGCGCTGCCCCAGACGCGTGAAGAACTGCGCGCTGTCGATAGGCTTCGCACCGTCGGTTTCCGCCTGCGGATCGCCGTCATGGATGAAGACCAGGTCCAGGTCCGAACCGTGGCCGAGCTCCAGGCCGCCCATCTTGCCGTAACCGATGATGATGAAACCCGGGTCGCACAGGCTGCCGTCGCTGCGCTTGGGTTGGCCGTGGCGGGCCACGGTCTGGCGCCAGGCCAAGGCCAACACCTGATCGAGGATGGCTTCCGCCAGCCAGGTCAGGTAGTCGCTGACTTTCATCAACGGCAGGTTGCCGCTGATTTCCGAGGCGGCCACGCGCAGGCTGTGGGCCAGCTTGAAATGGCGCAGCGCCTCCATCTGCTGCTCCAGGTCGTCCTCGGGGATGCGCATCAGGCGCTCGCGCAGCTCGCTTGCCAGTTCTGGCGCCAAGGGCGGGCTGAACAAGCGGCCCTCATTGAGCAGTTCGTCGAGCAGCAACGGGTAAAGGGCAATCTGCTCGGCAATCCACGGGCTGGCGGCGCACAGCGTCAGCAAACGGCGCAAGGCACCGGGGTTTTCGGTCAGCAGTACCAGGTAGGCAGAACGCCTTGCCACAGCCTCGACCAATGGCAACACCCGCTCAAGCACCAGGTCGGGGTTGTCATGCTCCACCGCCTGGGCCAGCAGACGTGGGATGAATGCGTCAAGTCGCTCACGGCCGATGCGCTGCATCGAGCGCAACTGCGGGCTGGAACGCAGCCCGGCCAGGCGCCTCAAGGCTTCTGCGGGTTGCTTGAAGCCAGCCTCTTGCAATTGCCGGCCAGCGGCTTCTTCATCCTGCGCCTGCTCCCACAATGGCGACCATTCGCCACCCACCACCAGTTCGCCTTCGCCGTCTTCATCATCCGGGTCGGCAATGACTTGGCGAAAATGCCAGTCGATACGGCCACGCCAGTACATCAGCTGGTCGTGGAAGCTCTGCCAGTCGGCAAAACCGAGCACATAGGCCACGCGTGCCTGATCGGTCTCACCTTCCGGCAACATTTGCGTCTGGCGGTCGGCAATGGCCTGGATGGCGTGCTCGGTGTAGCGCAGGAACTCATAGCCCTCGCGCAACTCGGCCACCACTGCTGGCGGCAGGTAGCCTTGGCCTTCCAGGGTGGCCAGCACCTTGAGCAACGGCCGCTGCTGCAGGCTGAGGTCACGCCCGCCGTGGATCAGCTGGAAGGCCTGGGCGATGAACTCCACTTCACGAATACCACCGGCACCCAGCTTGATGTTCTCGGCCATGCCCTTGCGCCGCACTTCCTGCTGGATCAGCTGCTTCATGGTGCGCAGCGCTTCGATTGCGGAAAAGTCCAGGTAGCGGCGGTACACGAACGGGCGCAGCATCTCCTGCAACTGCGCGCCGGCCGCCTGGTCGCCGGCCACCACCCGCGCCTTGATCATCGCGTAACGTTCCCAGTCACGGCCCTGGTCCTGGTAGTACTGCTCCAGTGCATTGAAGCTGAGCACCAGGGCACCCGCCGAACCATAGGGACGCAGGCGCATGTCAACGCGGAATACAAAGCCGTCGACGGTAACCGGGTCCAGTGCCTTGATCAGCCTTTGGCCCAGGCGCGTGAAGAACTCCTGGTTGTCCAGCGAGCGCTTCACCCCTTCGGTTTCACCGCCCTCGGGGAAACCGAAGATCAGGTCGATGTCCGACGACAGGTTAAGCTCTACCGCTCCCAGCTTGCCCATGCCCAGCACCACCATGTGCTGCGGCTGGCCGCTGCGGTTGCCGATGGGCGTGCCGAATTGCTGGCAATGGCGCGGGTACAGCCATTGGTAGGCTTCGTCGATGGCCGCATCGGCAAGGTCCGACAGGTCGCGGCAGGTTTCGCCAAGTTCCGCCTGACGGGTAATGTCGCGCCAGATAATGCGCAACTGCTGGCGGTTGCGCGCGCGGCGCAGATTGCGCGCCAGCTCGTCCTCGCTCTGTGCCGCCTGGGCTGTTGCGGCGATTTGCCCGCGCAGCTCACCCGGGGCGTATCGCCGCTCCAGCTCGCCACTGGCCAGCAGGGCGAACAGCATGGCGGGCTCGCGCTGGGCCAGGCTGAGCACGAACTCGCTGGCAGCAGCCACCTGGTCGAACTGCTGCCGGTGCAGCGGGCTCCAGGCCTGCAGGTCGAGTTCGGGGTGGCCGGCCACGGCATCGCTGATGAACTGCTGGTTGCGAGTGACCAGCGGCTGCAAGGTGGCAGGCAGATCGGAGGGCAAAGGTAGGCGCATGGTCTATCCTTGATCGGCGTGAAATAGAGGGGAAAAAGCGGCCAAGGGGAAGCCGGACCACGGTTGGACTGTCGTACAAAAGTTGGAAATAGCTGAAAAAAACGAAAACTTGGCAACAAACATCAAGAACCACCCGTTCGCGACACAATGCCAACCAACATGAACGTTTTTCCTCACAAGCCAAGGTGCGACCAAACGTCGCACAAATGTAGTTTTACTACTACTCGTGTCGTGTAAAAGCATGAAATGCGAAAGCAAATGTAGTAAAACTACAACGCGCCGGAAGACACCCCGGTAATCCAAGAATTCACGACGTCTGCCCATAAGGCCAGTCGCAATCTCAGGCAATCGATTCTGGTTGCCTTTCCGCCCTGGAGCAAGCCATGCAAGACCTCGATCCAATCGAAACCCAGGAATGGCTGGATGCCCTGGAGTCGGTCCTCGACAAAGAAGGCGAAGACCGCGCTCATTACCTGATGACCCGTATGGGCGAGCTGGCCACCCGTAGTGGCTCCCAGCTGCCGTATGCGATCACCACGCCATACCGCAACACCATCCCTGTCACCCACGAAGCACGCATGCCTGGCGACCTGTTCATGGAACGCCGCATTCGCTCGATGGTGCGTTGGAACGCGCTGGCCATGGTCATGCGTACCAACCTGAAAGACTCGGACCTGGGCGGACACATCTCTAGCTTCGCCTCCAGTGCCACCCTGTACGACATCGGCTTCAACTACTTCTTCCAGGCCCCTACCGAAGAACACGGCGGCGACCTGGTCTTCTTCCAGGGCCACGCTTCGCCTGGCGTCTACGCCCGTGCCTTCATGGAAGGCCGTATCAGCGAAGACCAGATGAACAACTTCCGTCAGGAAGTGGACGGCAACGGCCTGTCTTCGTACCCGCACCCATGGTTGATGCCTGACTTCTGGCAGTTCCCGACCGTTTCGATGGGTCTGGGCCCAATCCAGGCGATCTACCAGGCACGCTTCATGAAGTACCTGGAAGCCCGTGGCTTCATCCCGGCCGGCAAGCAGAAGGTCTGGTGCTTCATGGGCGACGGTGAGTGCGACGAGCCGGAATCCCTGGGTGCAATCGCCCTGGCCGGCCGCGAGAAGCTGGACAACCTGATCTTCGTCATCAACTGCAACCTGCAGCGCCTCGACGGCCCGGTTCGCGGCAACGGCAAGATCATCCAGGAACTCGAAGGCGTGTTCCGTGGCGGTGGCTGGAACGTCAACAAAGTCGTCTGGGGCCGTTTCTGGGACCCACTGCTGGCCAAGGACACCAACGGTGCCCTGCAGCGCCGCATGGACGAGGTCATCGACGGCGAATACCAGAACTACAAAGCCAAAGACGGCGCGTACGTTCGCGAGCACTTCTTCAACACCCCGGAACTCAAGGCCATGGTCGAAGACCTGTCCGACGAAGAGATCTGGAAGCTCAACCGTGGCGGTCACGACCCGTACAAGGTCTACGCGGCGTATCACCAGGCTGTGAACCACAAAGAGCAGCCGACCGTCATCCTGGCCAAGACCATCAAGGGTTACGGCACCGGTGCTGGCGAAGCCAAGAACACCGCGCACAACACCAAGAAGGTCGACGTCGACAGCCTGCGTCACTTCCGTGACCGCTTCGACATCCCAGTCAAGGATGCCGACCTGGAGAACCTGCCGTTCTTCAAGCCGGAAGAAGGTTCTGCCGAAGCCAAGTACCTGGCCGAGCGCCGCGCAGCCCTGGGTGGCTTCGTACCGCAGCGCCGCGCCAAGAGCTTCAGCGTGCCGACCCCGCCACTGGAAACGCTGAAAGCGATCCTGGACGGCTCGGGCGACCGCGAAATCTCCACCACCATGGCCTTCGTGCGTATTCTGGCGCAGCTGGTCAAGGACAAGGACATCGGCCAGCGCATCGTCCCGATCATCCCGGACGAAGCTCGTACCTTCGGTATGGAAGGCATGTTCCGCCAGTTGGGCATCTACTCGTCGGTCGGCCAGCTCTACGAGCCAGTCGATAAAGACCAGGTGATGTTCTACCGCGAAGACAAGAAGGGCCAGATCCTCGAGGAAGGCATCAACGAAGCCGGCGCCATGTCGTCGTTCATCGCTGCCGGTACCTCGTACAGCTGCCACAACCAGCCGATGCTGCCGTTCTACATCTTCTACTCGATGTTCGGTTTCCAGCGTATTGGCGACCTGGCTTGGGCCGCTGGCGACAGCCGCACCCGTGGCTTCCTGATCGGCGGTACCGCCGGCCGTACCACCCTCAACGGTGAAGGCCTGCAGCACGAAGACGGTCACAGCCACATGATGGCGGGCACCATCCCGAACTGCCGCACCTACGATCCGACCTACGGCTACGAGCTGGCGGTGATCATCCAGGACGGCATGAAGAAGATGACCGAAGAGCAACAGGACATCTTCTACTACATCACCGTGATGAACGAATCCTACCAGCAGCCAGCCATGCCGGCCGGTGTCGAGGAAGGCATCATCAAGGGCATGTACCTGCTGGAAGAGGACACCCGCGAAGCCGCACACCACGTACAGCTGATGGGCTCCGGCACCATCCTGCGCGAAGTCCGCGAAGCCGCGAAGATCCTGCGTGAAGAGTTCAACGTCGGTGCCGACGTGTGGAGCGTCACCAGCTTCAACGAACTGCGCCGCGACGGCCTGGCCGTGGAACGCGCCAACCGCCTGAAGCCTGGCCAGAAGCCACAGCAGACCTACGTCGAGCAGTGCCTGAACGGTCGCAAAGGCCCGGTCATCGCCTCTACCGACTACATGAAGCTGTTCGCCGAGCAGATTCGCCAGTGGGTACCGAGCAAAGAGTTCAAAGTCCTGGGTACCGACGGTTACGGTCGCAGCGACAGCCGCAAGAAGCTGCGTCACTTCTTCGAAGTCGACCGCCACTTCGTGGTGCTGGCTGCCCTGGAAGCCCTGGCTGACCGTGGCGAGATCGAACCCAAGGTTGTTGCAGACGCTATCGTCAAGTTCGGTATCGACCCGGACAAGCGCAACCCACTGGACTGCTGAGGAGTATTTTTAAGTGAGCGAACTCATTCGCGTACCTGACATCGGCAGCGGTGAAGGTGAAATCATCGAGCTGTTCGTCAAGGTCGGTGATCGTATCGAGGCTGACCAGAGCCTGCTGACCCTGGAGTCCGACAAGGCCTCCATGGAAATTCCGGCGCCCAAGGCCGGCGTCATCAAGGAACTGAAGGTCAAGCTGGGCGACCGCCTGAAAGAAGGCGACGAACTGCTGGTCCTGGAAGCCGAGGGCGCCGCTGCTGCGGCCCCTGAGGCGCCGGCTGCTGCCGCTGCTCCAGCTCAGGCTGCTGCGCCGGCCCCGGCCGCCGAAGCCGCCCCTGCTCCGGCCGCAGCCCCGGCTGCCGCCAGCGTGCAG
Organism: Pseudomonas sp. GLN_2; assembly: GCF_043106005.1. Classification (NCBI taxonomy): domain Bacteria; kingdom Pseudomonadati; phylum Pseudomonadota; class Gammaproteobacteria; order Pseudomonadales; family Pseudomonadaceae; genus Pseudomonas; species Pseudomonas sp. GLN_2. Next base: position 116,025 of record NZ_JBICMC010000004.1, read on the forward strand.
GACATCCACGTGCCGGACATCGGTTCGTCGGGCAAGGCCAAGATCATCGAAGTGCTGGTCAAAGTCGGCGACACCGTCGAAGCCGACCAGTCGCTGATTACCCTGGAGTCCGACAAGGCTTCCATGGAAATCCCGTCGCCGGCCGCCGGCGTGGTCGAAGAAGTGCTGTGCAAGCTGGAAGACGAAGTCGGCACTGGCGACCTGATCTTCAAGCTGAAAGTGGCGGGTGCCGCCCCGGCTGCCGCGCCGACACCGGCTGCTGCTGCTCCTGCACCAGCCAAGGCTGAGGCTGCTCCGGCTGCCGCACCTGCCGCTGCCGCCCCGGCTGCTGCCCCTGCACCGGCTGCGACCGCACCGGCCGCTGGCAGCAATGCCAAGGTTCACGCAGGCCCCGCTGTTCGTCAGCTGGCCCGTGAATTCGGTGTCGAGCTGGGTGCAGTTGCTGCCACCGGCCCGCACGGTCGCATCCTGAAAGAAGACGTGCAGGTCTACGTCAAGGCCATGATGCAGAAGGCCAAGGAAGCGCCGGCAGCCGCCGGTGCGACCGGTGGTGCTGGCATCCCGCCGATCCCTGCCGTGGACTTCAGCAAGTTCGGTGAAGTGGAAGAAGTGGCCCTGACCCGCCTGATGCAGGTCGGTGCTGCCAACCTGCACCGCAGCTGGCTCAACGTGCCGCACGTGACCCAGTTCGACTCTGCCGACATCACCGAGCTGGAAGCCTTCCGCGTTGCGCAGAAGGCCGTGGCCGAGAAAGCTGGCGTGAAGCTGACCGTGCTGCCTCTGCTGCTCAAGGCCTGCGCCTTCCTGCTCAAGGAACTGCCGGACTTCAACAGCTCGCTGGCGCCAAGCGGCAAGGCCATCATCCGCAAGAAGTACGTGCACATCGGCTTCGCCGTGGACACCCCGGACGGCCTGCTGGTCCCTGTGATCAAGAACGTCGACCAGAAGAGCCTGCTGCAATTGGCTGCCGAAGCCGCTGCACTGGCCGAGAAGGCGCGCACCAAGAAGCTGTCGGCCGACGAGATGCAAGGCGCCTGCTTCACCATCTCCAGCCTCGGCCACATTGGCGGCACCGGCTTCACGCCGATCGTCAATGCGCCGGAAGTGGCTATTCTGGGCGTCTCCAAGGCGACCATGCAGCCAGTCTGGGATGGCAAGGCCTTCCAGCCAAAGCTGATGCTGCCGCTGTCGCTGTCCTACGATCACCGTGTGATCAACGGCGCTGCCGCCGCGCGCTTCACCAAGCGCCTGGGCGACGTGCTGGGCGATATCCGCACCATGCTGCTGTAAGCCAGCACACTGCCCCTCCTTGCGAGGGGCAGTACCCTTTTCGAGCTGCCACGCTCGTACCTCAACCCCGTCGATTGGCGGGGCTTTTTTTTGCCTGGAAAAAGCTGGGAGGGCTTCGCCCTCCTTTCGCGACACAAGGCCGCTCCCACAGGCAATCGCAGTCCACATTGTGGGAGCAACTGTCTTGCTCAATTTCTAAAAGCTGGTGCGATCC
>NZ_JBICMC010000050.1:0-3101 GCF_043106005.1 Pseudomonas sp. GLN_2
CTGGCCTGCCACTGCTTCTCTCTGTGGATGGCGATGCAAGGTCTCTCCTGCAGGCCCTTTTCCTATGCAAGCCAACAGCCCATGGCTATCATGCCTGCCTTATTCCAAGTCGAGACTGGCATGCTGAAGTTGTTGAATCTCCTCAAGGACGGTCGGTTCCATTCCGGAGAAGCTCTGGGGGCAGCCCTAGGGGTGAGTCGCAGCGCAGTTTGGAAGCAGCTGCAGCATCTGGAAAGTGAGCTGAACCTCACCATTCACAAGGTTCGTGGGCGCGGTTACCAGTTGGCCGCGCCACTGGCTTTGCTTGAGGCGCAGGCAATCGCCGAGTTCGCCGTGGGCGAACAGTGGCCGGTATTCATCCACGAAACCATCGATTCGACCAATGCCGAAGGCTTGCGCCTTGCCAGTGAAGGACAGGCGGCTCCATTCCTGGTTCTGGCTGAGCGCCAGAGCGCCGGACGCGGTCGGCGTGGCCGGCAGTGGGTCAGCCCATTTGCTGAAAATCTCTATTACAGCCTGGTGCTGCGCGTCGATGGAGGCATGCGTCAGCTCGAGGGGTTGAGCTTGGTAGTGGGGTTGGCGGTCATGCGCACCTTGCAGGCGTTCGGTGTAAAGGATGTCGGGCTCAAATGGCCCAACGATGTGCTGGTGCGTGGGCAGAAAATCACCGGGATTCTCCTGGAGTTGGTGGGCGATCCTGCAGATGTCTGTCATGTGGTGCTAGGCATTGGTATCAATGTAAACATGCAGGTAAACGAACAGGTCGATCAGCAGTGGACTTCCATGCGGCGTGAGGTTGGTGCAGCCATAGATCGCAATCACTTGGTAGCGCTGCTCAGTCAGCAGCTACAGCACGAATTGGCGCGCCATCGCCGCTACGGCTTTGCTGCATTCCAGGAGGAGTGGGAGCAGGCGCACTTGTGGCAGGGGCGCAATGTATCGCTGGTTGCTGGTAGTACACGTATTGATGGCGTGGTTCTTGGCGTCGACGGGCAGGGTGGTTTGCGCCTTGAGGTGGACGGGATGGAAAAGAGCTTCAGTGGTGGTGAGCTCAGTTTGAGGTTGCGTGATGATTCTTGAGCTCGATTGCGGTAACAGCTTCATCAAGTGGCGGGTGATCCATGTCGCCGATGCTGTGATTGAAGGTGGTGGAATCGTCGATTCCGATCAGGCGCTGGTGGCCGAAGTGGCTGCGCTCGCTTCAGTGCGCCTCACGGGTTGCCGTATTGTCAGTGTGCGCAGCGAAGAAGAAACCGATGCGCTTTGCGCGTTGATTGCTCAGGCATTTGCCGTGCAGGCGAAGGTTGCCCACCCTGTCCGTGAAATGGCAGGTGTGCGCAATGGCTATGACGACTATCAGCGTCTGGGTATGGATCGTTGGCTGGCGGCGCTGGGGGCATTTCACCTGGCCAAGGGCGCGTGCCTGGTGATTGACCTGGGTACCGCGGCCAAAGCGGACTTCGTGTCTGCAGATGGCGAGCATCTGGGGGGCTACATCTGCCCGGGTATGCCATTGATGCGTAGCCAGCTGCGCACTCACACCCGTCGTATCCGCTATGACGATGCCTCCGCGGAGCGCGCATTGAACAGCTTGTCACCAGGTCGCTCTACTGTCGAAGCGGTGGAACGCGGTTGCGTATTGATGCTCCAGGGCTTTGCCTACACCCAGCTTGAGCAGGCTCGTGTGCTATGGGGTGAGGGGTTCACCGTGTTCCTCACTGGCGGTGATGCGCCGCTGGTGAGGGAGGCCCTGCCACAGGCGCGTGTTGTGCCTGACTTGGTTTTCGTTGGCCTGGCAATGGCCTGCCCATTGGATTGAGGTGCCTATGCGCTGGTTGTTTCTGCTGTTACTGGTGCTCAACGTCTTTTATTACGTATGGCATCAGCAGGAAGCCCCGCTGAAGGTCAAGGAAGTCGCCCCATTGTCGCTGTACAAGGGGAATCAGCAAGAAATCCGACTGTTGCGTGAGACAGGTGTGTCGGCACCGCCCAAGCGTCGTGATGAATGCCTGGTAGTCGGAGGCGTGAAGGGGCAGGAGCAGTTGGATGCGCTGCGTCAGCGCCTGCTGAGTCTGGATATTGCCACCTCGCCGGTGGCAGGACAGCTGCCTGGGGCGGATGGTCGCTGGCTCAAGGTTTCTCCGGAAAGCGAGCGTTTGTTGGACCAAACGGTGCTCTTGGCTCTTTCCAATGATTTCAAAGACTTAAAACATAAAATTATTTTCTGCCAGGGTATTGCAACTGGCGAATAGCTTGATAGAATGGCGCCCGCTTCACAGGGAACACCACTCAGGTGGTAGAGCTGGAAGCGGTGTCAAAGCAGCTAAGTTTCAGATTTGATTGAAAAAATTTGAAAAAACGCTTGACACCAGGACGGCAGACAAATAGAATGCCGGCCACATCTGGAGGGATTCCCGAGCGGTCAAAGGGGACGGACTGTAAATCCGTTGCGAGAGCTTCGAAGGTTCGAATCCTTCTCCCTCCACCAGTTTTAGCGAGAGCCGCAAGCTCCGCGGGTATAGTTTAGTGGTAGAACCTCAGCCTTCCAAGCTGATGATGCGGGTTCGATTCCCGCTACCCGCTCCAAGTTTGCCGGATTTTGCACAAAGTGTTTCGCTCTTGTAGCTCAGTTGGTAGAGCACACCCTTGGTAAGGGTGAGGTCAGCGGTTCAAGTCCGCTCAAGAGCTCCATATAAACAAGGCAGATATGAAAATATCTGCCTTTGTTTTATCAGCGCAAGACTATTTCTTCTGCGGAGGATTGTATCGATGGCTAAGGAAAAGTTTGATCGTTCCCTTCCCCACGTTAACGTCGGCACTATCGGCCACGTTGACCACGGTAAGACCACTCTGACCGCAGCTCTGACTCGCGTTTGCTCCGAAGTTTTCGGTTCGGCAATCGTTGAGTTCGACAAGATCGACTCGGCTCCGGAAGAAAAAGCGCGCGGTATCACCATCAACACCGCTCACGTTGAGTACAACTCGACCATTCGTCACTACGCTCACGTTGACTGCCCAGGTCACGCTGACTACGTGAAGAACATGATCACCGGTGCTGCCCAGATGGACGGCGCGATCCTGGTTTGCTCGGCCGCCGATGG
>NZ_JBICMC010000051.1:0-14471 GCF_043106005.1 Pseudomonas sp. GLN_2
CTTAGAAGCAAAAGCAAGAGCAAGAGCAAAAGCTGGAGCTGGAACCGGAACTGGAGCTGGAGCTGGAGCAGAAGCGACTGCCACGCATGGCATCACTTCCTCAATGGATCATCCCAGAAATGCCGCTCGGCCTCTTGCTGGATATCCGCCCGACTCAACCCCAAGTCGCGCAAGGTTGCATCACTGAGGCTGGCCAGCTCCTGACGCTGTCGGTACAACTCCAGCCAACGCGCCGGACGCTGCAAGGCCGCATGCCACAGGTAGCTCAGGGAAAAGGCAGGTTGCTGGATGCTGCTGACATGACCTTTCATCGTGAAGCCCTCCGTGTTGATGGCCTCAGTCTCACGCCAGGCATAAGATCAATCCAACGAATGTTTCTGATGCGATGCATCTCGGAGATTGATGCAATGTCCCAGTACCAGAGCCTCGACGCGGACGTCCTGCGCACCTTCGTCGCCATTGCCGAGCAAGGCGGCTTTACCCGCGCAGGCGAAGTGGTCAACCGCACCCAGTCAGCGGTCAGCATGCAGATGAAACGCCTGGAAGAAGACATTCTGCAGCGCCAGCTATTCGAACGTGATGGCCGTCAGGTGCGGCTGACCGCCGAAGGCCAGGTACTGCTGGGGTATGCCCGACGCATTCTCAAGTTGCATGGCGAGGTGTTCAACACCCTGCGCATGCCGCACATGGTTGGGCTGGTGCGCATCGGCACACCAGACGACTACGCCATGCGCTTCCTGCCGACCATCTTGTCGAGCTTTGCCCAGGCCTACCCGCTGGTGCAGGTGGAAGTGCATTGCGATTCGTCCAAGCAGTTGATGCTGCGCCAGGACCTGGACCTGACCATCGTCACCCGCGAGCCCGGCAACGAAATTGGCCAGCTGCTACGCCAGGAACGCCTGGTGTGGGCCGCGGCAGAAGGCTTTTGCCCGCACGAACAGCGGCCGATGCCGGTGGCGCTGTTCAACACCGACTGCTTCTGTCGCGCCTGGACCTGCAATGCGCTGGAGGCACAGGGCATCGATTACCGTATTGCCTACACCAGCCCAAGCCTGGCGGCAATCTTTGCCATCGTCACCGCCGGGCTGGCAGTGACCGCGCAGCTGCAGAGCCTGATCGGGGGCAACATCCGCATTCTGGGTGAGAGCGAAGGGCTGCCACAGTTGCCCATGGCCAATGTAATGCTGGTGCGCAGTACGCAGACCCCCTCGCCAATCACCGACTGCATGGCCGACTACATCGTTGAGGGTTTCAAGTGATCGGGGGCCGAAAAACGGCCCCAACCTCTCAAAGCTCAAACCCCAGCATCACCGCACAGACCACCAGGAACACACAGAACATCGCCCGCAATACCTTCTCCGGCAACGCGTGGGCCAGCTTCACGCCCCAGCTGATACTGAGCAAGCCCCCCACCGCCAAGGGAATCCCCACCCCCCAGTCAACACTATGGTGCACGCCATAGGTCACCAGCGTGACCAAGGTACTCGGCGCCGCCAGCGCCAGTGACAGCCCCTGCGCCACCACCTGAGTAGCGCCGAATACACTGGTCAGGATCGGCGTGGCCACCACGGCCCCTCCCACCCCGAACAAGCCGCCCATGGTGCCGGCAAAGCTGCCCAGCACCCCCAGCCACGGCCAGGCATGGCGCAGCTCGGCACTCGGCGGCGACACCTTCATGAACATCCGCACCACGTTCCACACCGCCAAGGCTATCAGGAAGCCGACAAAACCCAGGCGCATGGAATGCGCATCAAGCCCCACCGCCCAGATCGACCCCAGCCAGGCAAACAAGAAGCTGCACGCCGACAGCGGCAACGCATGGCGCAACGCGATGCGGTTGCGCTGGTGATACCGCCACAGCGCCAGCAGCACGTTCGGCACCACCATCACCAACGCGGTCCCCTGCGCCAACTGCTGGTCCAGGCCAAACAACACGCCCAACGCCGGAATCGCAATCAGCCCGCCACCAATGCCGAACAAGCCCCCCATGGTGCCCAGGGCAGCGCCCAGCACGATATACAACAACCACTCGATCATCAGGGCCTCGTCCGCCTGTACCAATAATGCGAGCATGCTAACGAGTGTGCGCTGGCGGGGAAACGCACAGCAGCGCACAATGGCTGTGCGTTTTTCGCAAAAGCAAGGCAGCCATGAGCCCCGATACCCTGACCGACCAATTGAGCCTGTTCCTCGATGTGCTGGAAACCGGCAGCTTTTCTGCCGCCGCCCGTCGCCACCCGCTGACCCCGTCTGCGGTAGCACGGCGCATCGACAACCTGGAAAGCGCCGTCGGCAGCCGCCTGTTCACCCGCAGCACCCACGCGGTGCGGGCCACGCCTGCAGGCAACGCCTTTGCCGAGCGGGCCAGGCGCATCATCGAGGAGTTGCGCCTGGCCCGGGCTGAAGCGGTGTCACTGAGCAATGCCCCGGAAGGCCTGATCCGCATCGACGCCCCTGCCGCGTTTGGCCGCCGCCACCTGGCCCCGGCCATTGCCGACTTCCTGGTGGCCTACCCGGGCCTGGACGTGCAACTGCGGCTGATCGACAGCTTCGTCGACCTGCAGGGCAGCCACCTGGGCGAGGTCGACCTGGTGCTGCGCGCCGGCCCCTTGGCCGACACCCGTCTGGTCGCCACACCGCTTGCCTACATGGTGCGCATCGCCTGCGCCAGCCCCGCCTACCTGGCCAGCCGCGGCATCCCCACCTGCCCCAGCGAACTGCCTGGGCATGACGGGCTGGACTGGGATGGCCTGGCGCCGCCGTTCGCCTGGCGCTTCAGTGTGGCCGGGCAAACCCGCCTGTACCGCCCCGCGCGCATGCGCATGGCTGCCAACAATGCCGAAACCCTGCTGTTCGGCGCCCTCGCCGGCCTGGGGATAGCCCACCTGCCCACCTGGCTGATCAGTGAGTACCTGCTGCGCGGCGAGCTGATCCCGTTGTTTTGCGACGGCGGCATGCCTGAAGCCGAGACCAGCGGCATTTACGCGCTACGCCTGGCACATGAAACGAACTCTCGCAGCCGTTTGCTGCTCGAATTCCTCAAGAGCCGCTTCAGCCCGATTCCACCCTGGGACCTGGCCTTGCGCAGTGAACTGCGCGATTAATTCGCGCACTGATGATCAGCGTGCCAGAATTTTCCATTGATGACTTTCAAGGACCTGCATGAACGCCGACACCCAAGCCTCTTGTGACGAGCTGCTGCTGGACAACCAGGTCTGTTTCGCCCTGCACTCCACCTCGTTGCTGATGACCAAGGTCTACAAGCCGCTGCTGCAGGCGCTGGGCCTGACCTACCCGCAATACCTTGCCATGCTCGTGCTCTGGGAGCGTGACGGCCTGACCGTGGGCGAAATCAGCCAGCACCTGCTGACCGACCCAGGCTCGCTGACCCCGCTGCTCAAGCGCCTCGAAAGCGAAGGCCTGCTGCAGCGCAACCGCAGCCGCGAAGATGAACGGGTAGTGATGGTACAGCTGACCGACAAAGGCCGCGCCCTGCAACAGCAGGCCAAAGAGGTGCCGCCGTGCATTCTCAAGGCCAGCGGGCGGAGCCTTGAGCAATTGCAGAAACTGCAAGCCGACCTGCTGAACCTGCGCGAAAACCTGCAGAAAAACCTCTGAGCGCTATGCTGTGAAATGGCCGTTCCGATGAACGGCGATGATTTATCTTGCGCACTAACTAATTGCGCGCTAATTTAAATCCCACACCAACCCCCGCCCTCCTGCAAACGGGAGCGCACAGCACATTAGCGAGGCTCAAGATGCAAAAGGTCACTCCACTGTACATCGCAGAAGCAACCTCCACCGGTGGGCGCGACGGCAAATCCCGCTCCAGCGACGGCAAGCTGGAAGTCAAGCTCAGCACCCCCAAAGAGCTGGGCGGCGCGGGCGGTGACGGCACCAACCCCGAGCAGATGTTCGCCGCCGGTTACTCGGCCTGCTTCATCGGCGCCTTGAAGTTCGTGGCCGGGCAAGAGAAGAAAGCCCTGCCGGCAGATGCCTCGATCACCGCCAAGGTGGGCATCGGCCAGATCCCGGGCGGTTTCGGCCTGGACATCGACCTGCACATCAACCTGCCGGGCCTGGCCCAGGCCGATGCCGAAGGGCTGGTGGAAAAGGCGCATCAGGTTTGCCCGTACTCCAATGCCACCCGCGGTAATGTGGATGTGCGCCTGCACGTAACCGTCTAAGGCGCAAAGGCTGGCCGCCCCCCCCCCCTGTGGGAGCGGCCTTGCGTCGCGAACGGGCCGCGAAGCGGCCCCAGGCGTTCGGCATGTAGGCAGAAATTGCCGGGGCCGCCTTGCGGCCCTATCGCGACGCAAGGCCGCTCCCACAAAAGCGCGAGCACAAGCACGCGCTGAGGATTGGGAAAACACAGGCACAAAAAAACCCGGCTTGCGCCGGGTTTTTTGCGTCTCGCAAGAAGCATTACTTCTTGGAGCGGCCTTTGAAGCTGTTGTCGCGAGTGTCGATGTCGATCCACTCGTCGATCTGGATGAAGTCGGCCACCGAGATCTCGGTACCGTTCGCCAGCTTGGCAGGCTTCATGACTTTGCCGGAGGTGTCACCGCGAGCAGCGTTCTCGGTGTAGACAACTTTACGGCTGATGGTGGTCGGCAGCTCAACCGACACCAGACGGCCTTCGAAGAACACGGCTTCGCAGACGTCTTCCATGCCTTCTTCGATGTACGGCAGAACGGCTTCGATGTCCTCGGCGTTCAGCTCGTACATGGTGTAGTCGGTGGTGTCCATGAAGGTGTACTCGTCACCATTGATGAACGACAGGGTCGCTTCTTTGCGATCCAGAATCACGTCGTCCAGCTTGTCGTCCGCACCGTATACGGTTTCGGTCTTGTAGCCGGTCAGCAGGTTCTTCAGCTTGGTCTTCATGATCGCGCTGTTACGGCCCGACTTGGTGAACTCAGCTTTTTGAACCAGCCACGGGTCGTTGTCGATCCGCAGGACGGTACCGGGTTTCAGTTCTTTACCAGTTTTCATTACGAAGTATCCGAATCTGGATGGATTTATAAAAATCGAGGCCGCGTATCATAGCGAATTTCGGTAAAAGTGTACTAGCGCTGTGGCAAGGTCCGGCTGAGCGGCCTGTCGCGCCCCCCAAAGGCGGGCATGCTGCTGCAGTTCCGGCCAATGCTGGCGGGCCGCCCGCCACGCCTGGCCCATGTCGATATTCATGTTCCAGGCACGCCACAGGCCCAGCAGGGCTGCATCGGCATCGTCTGACAGGCCGCAGCGATAATGCGCGAGGAACGCTTCGAGTTTTTCCCAATGGGCATTCTCGTCCTGCACATAGATATGCCACAGCATCGGCTGCCCCGCCCACTGCGCACGCACGAACGAGTCTTCGCCACGCACGGCATTGAAGTCACAGCTCCATAACAGCCGGTCGAAATCGTCCTGGCTGACGAAAGGCAGCACCTGAACGGTCAGCGCCCCACGGGTGCGTACATCACCCACGTGCAGCGGCCCCTCGCCCAACCACTGGCTGAGCCCCGCGACGATGCGCCCTTGCGGGACCAACAGGTGGCAGGCCTGGTCAGCTGTGGTCAGGGCATCAAGCCAGCTGCCCAACTGCGGGTTTTCATAGGCGAACAGCGAGATCAGCAGCGCACCCGGCACAAGGTCGACACCAAGCCCCTGCAAAAAGGCACGGCGCGCCTCCGCCGACTGCTGGAACGCGTCACGCCGGGCCAGCAGCGAACCCTCGCGCAGCAAACCACCCGTTTTGTCGGTAAAACCCGGGAAGAAAAATACCTTGCGCAAACCGTTGGGCTGCGGCGAAGGCAAACCATGGCAACCCTCCACCCAGTCCTCGGCACTCAGGTACTCGAGGTTGAGCCAGAGCGGCGGCTGCGGACGGGCGCGCATGGCCTCGACATACGCCGCGGGCAACTGGCAGGCGAACGCGCCGATCACCACATCGGCCGGTGCCACCGGCAACCACGCTGCCGGCCAGTGGCGCACATCCACACCGTGCTGCCACTGTTGCGCCGCCGTGGCGTCGGCGCCAGGGCACATGGGCGTGAAAGCGTTGAGGTCATCCACCCACAGGCGCACCGCCAGGCCGTGCTCGGCCACCAACTGCCGGGCCAAGCGCCAGGTCACGCCAATATCGCCGTAGTTGTCGACGACGCTGCAGAAGATGTCCCAGGTGGCTTTCATGCGCCCCTCCCGTGCGGGTGCAAAAACCGCGAATTCTGCGCATAAATTGGCGCAGACAAAAGCACCTGCGCAGAAAAATGCCCAAGCGCATGCGACAATGCACCCCTACCACGCTGCCAGGAGGCTGCCATGCCGCGCCACCGTGAACTGAAGATCACCCTCAAGCCGTTGTCGTTGATCATGTGCGTTGCCTTGGGCCTGTGGCTAGGCGCCATGGCCATTGCCGCAAGCCTGTGGCTGGCCCAGCAGTTGTGGCCACAGCAGGTGCAACCTCTGGCCCAGGTTGTAGCCCCGCACGCAGGCCGCCCCGTTGCAACGCCTGCACCGGCCACTGACCAGGATGCCCAGGCCGAGATGTTCGAACGCTACAAGGACATCCTGCACAAACAGGCGCTGCAACAGGCCGCCGATGTCGCCCAAGGCAACCCGCGCAACCTTAACAGCCCCAAGTGCCAGTTCTGGCTGCAGCAAAACCGTACCGCGCCCACCGAAAAAAGCCAGGCCAACGTGCTGGAGTTCTGTTACTGACCATGGACAAGCCCCACCTGCTGGCGCTGATTGTCGCCACCCTCGCGCATGACCTGGACGTGCTGACCCGCGCGGCGCAAACCGCCTACGAGGCCGCCACCGCCGAAGAGAACATTGCCGAGAACAAGTATGACACGCTGGGTCTGGAGGCCTCGTATCTGGCCACCGGCCAGGCCCGCCGCAGTGCCGAGATCCGCCAGGCGCTGGTGATCTACCAGCAGTTGCTGCTGCGTGATTACGACCCGGCGCGCGGTGTGCAGGTAAGCAACCTGGTGATCCTGGAAAATGAAGATGGCGGGCAGCGCCGGCTGTTTCTCGGGCCTGAGGCAGCGGGGTTGAAGATTGGCGAAGGCGACGGGTTGGTGACGGTGATTACCCCACGTTCGCCGCTGGGGCAGCTGTTGCTGGGCAAGCGGGTGGATGACGAGGTGAGCCTGGGGGCGCAGGTATCGTTCATTGTCGATGTTGTCTGAACCGGCCTCTTCGCGGGCCCGCCCGCTCCCACAAGGGTCCCACTGCCTTCAGGGCTTTGATATCCCTGTGGGCGCGGGCGGGCCCGCGAAAGGGCCGGCACAGGCAATAATTCTCTAAAGGGCCTGCAGGGCATCGAACCGCCCCGCCAGCCCCTGCTCGGCAAACTGCTCCACCACAAAATCGATGAACGCCCGGGTCTTACCCGGCAACAGCTTGTGCTCAGCGAAATACAGGCTGATATGCCCATCATCCACATACCAGTCCGGCAACACCCGCAGCAGGCGCCCGGCCAGCAAATAGGGCACGGCAAACGGCAGGCTCACCAGGGCAATGCCCAGCGCCTGCTCGGCCACCGCGCACGCCGCGTCCGAATCGCTCATGGTCATCGCCTGACGCAATTGCAGCGGCTGCTGCGCCTGCCAGCGGCTGGTCAACGGCCACGAGCGCACCCGCCCGGTCTGCGGTGACCGCACCAGGATGCCGTCATGGCGTTGCAGCGCCTGCGGGTCTTCTATCGGCGCGTGCCGCTGCAGATAAGCCGGCGCCGCCACCAACACCCGGTGCGCGGGGGTCAGCTTGCGCGCCACCACCCCTGGCGGCAGTTCGAAACCACCGCCAATCGCTGCATCGAAACCCTGGCCGATCAGGTCGACCTGGCGGTTGTCGAAATGCCAATCCGGGGTAATCGCCGGGTAACGGCGCAAGAATTCCCCCAGCAACGGCAGCACGTACAAACGCCCGAACACCGTGCCCATGCTCACCCGTAACGACCCGGCCGGCTGGCCTTCTGCACTGGCCAGGTTGGCCACGGCGTACTGAATGGTGCGAAAGCTGTCACTGACCTCGCCAAGAAAACGCTGCCCCGCTTCGGTCAAGGTCAGCTTGCGGGTACTACGCTGGAACAACCGCACACCCAGGCGCGCTTCCAGCTGCGCAACGTGCTTGCCCACCGCAGCCGGGGTAAGGCTCAGGCGCCTGGCGGCTTCGGCAAAACTGCCGACCTCGGCACTGCGGATGAAGCATTCCAACGCGCTGAATGATTCCATGGCCATGATTAGCAACCAAAGGTTTACTCTGCTGATAGTAATTACCATCTTATCAGTAGGCAATCGAGCGCCGATACTGTGCCCATCCAAGGCATTTCGGCCTGGCTTCCAGCAGGAGATCAGCATGTCCAAGCAACTTACACTCGAAGGCAAAGTGGCCCTGGTTCAGGGCGGTTCCCGAGGCATTGGTGCAGCCATCGTGCGGCGCCTGGCCCGCGAAGGCGCGCAAGTGGCCTTCACCTATGTCAGCTCTGCCGGCCCGGCTGAAGAACTGGCCCGGGAAATTACCGAAAACGGCGGCAAAGCCTTGGCCCTGCGGGCTGACAGCGCTGATGCCGCGGCCGTGCAGCTGGCGGTGGATGACACCGTGAAGGCCTTGGGCCGGCTGGATATCCTGGTCAACAACGCCGGTGTGCTGGCAGTGGCCCCGGTGACAGAGTTTGACCTGGCCGACTTCGATCGCATGCTGGCCGTGAACGTACGCAGCGTGTTCGTCGCCAGCCAGGCCGCCGCACGCTATATGGGCCAGGGCGGTCGTATCATCAACATTGGCAGCACCAACGCTGAACGCATGCCGTTTGCCGGTGGTGCACCGTACGCCATGAGCAAGTCGGCACTGGTTGGCCTGACCCGCGGCATGGCACGCGACCTCGGGCCGCAGGGCATTACCGTGAACAATGTGCAGCCCGGCCCAGTGGACACCGACATGAACCCGGCCAGTGGCGAGTTTGCCGAGAGCCTGATTCCGCTGATGGCCATTGGGCGGTATGGCGAGCCGGAAGAAATTGCCAGCTTTGTGGCATACCTGGCCGGCCCTGAAGCCGGGTATATCACCGGGGCCAGCCTGACTGTAGATGGTGGGTTTGCAGCCTGATTGAACGGTTGCCTGTGCCGCGACAACGCCGGCACAGGCTAGCCTTTGTGTGCCCCCAGGCACTGCTCCATCACGTCCAGAAAAGCCCGGGCAGCCGGTGTGGGGCTGGACGACCACACCGCATACAAGTGCCGCACCGGCGCATCCACCAACCGCGCCACTGCTACACCTTCGATGCCTTGAGCCACCCGCTCGGGCACCAGGCCGACGGCCATGCCCCGCTGCACGAACTTCTCCACCAGACGAACATGCCCGATCTCGAACTGCACCCTGCGCTGCAACCCCACCGCCTGAAACGCCTCGTCGGTCTGGCGTCGCGCCCCGGTGCCTTCGGGGAAGTCCACCAACACTTCACCTGCCAGGTCAGCCAGCGCCAGCTGTGCCCTGCCCGCCAGGCGATGCCCCAACGGCAACACCGCCACCAGTTCTTCCCTGGCCAGCAACCGATGCTGCACCCCCTGCACGACTTCGCCTTGCCACAGCCCGATAAAGCCCACGTCCAGGCGCCGCTCGAGCACATCAGCGATCAGCAATTCGCTCTTGGCCGTGAGCCAGCGCACATCCACATCCGGATAACGACCGTGGAACACCGCCAACAGGTCGACCAGGTCCAGCGCGGTGAGCGAGCTGATTTCACCAATCGCCAGCCGCCCGCGCACCTGGCCGCAGGCCGCTGCCACGTCATCGGCAATGCGCCGAGCCGCCTCCACCGCGGGCCGAGCACTGAGCACAAAGGCCTCCCCCGCAGGTGTCAGGCGTACCCGCCGCGAACTACGCTCGAACAGGCTCACCCCCAGCTGCGCCTCCAGCCGCGCCACTTGATGGCTAAGGGCCGACTGCACCACATGGCAGCGCTCCGCCGCGCGGGTAAAACTGCCGGTGTCGGCCACGGCAAGGGCATATTCGAGCTGCTTGAGGTTCATCGATCTATCTGCTTTCAAGATGAATAGGCTGAAAACTATACATTGGTGTCATGCCTGACACTTGCTGATAATCATCACCACCCACGACTGCCCCACGAGAATTGTATGCACACCCCCACTCTTAGCCGCGCCTTGATCCTGCTGATGGCCACCGCCACAGGCCTGGCCGTGGCCAGCAACTACTACGCCCAACCGCTGCTGCACAGCATCGCCCAGCAGTTTGGCTTGAGCACCGCCAGTGCCGGCAGCATCGTGATTGCCGCGCAGCTCAGCTATGGCGCCGGCCTGTTGCTGCTGGCACCGCTAGGCGACCTGTTCGAGCAGCGCCGGCTGATTACCGTGATGACCGTTGTCTCCACCTTGGGCCTGGTCATCAGCGCCTGCGCACCCAGCCTGCCCTGGCTGCTGCTCGGCACGGCGCTGACCGGGCTGTTCTCGGTGGTGGCACAGATCCTCGTGCCGATGGCAGCGACCCTGAGCGAGCCGCACCAGCGTGGGCGCGCGGTCGGCACACTGATGAGCGGCCTGCTGCTGGGCATCCTGCTGGCGCGTACTGCTGCCGGCTTTATGGCCGAGCTGGGTGGCTGGCGCAGTATCTACGTGCTGGCCGCCGTGCTGATGGCAGTTACCGCCGTGGCGCTGTACCGCAGCCTGCCACAGCACCACAGCCACGCCGGGCTGAAATACCCGGCGCTGATCGGCTCCGTGTTCCGTCTGTTCATCGAAGAGCCCGTGCTGCGCCTGCGCTCGCTGCTCGGTCTGTTGGCATTCAGCCTGTTCGCCCTGTTCTGGACACCCCTGGCGTTTCTGCTGGCGAAAGGCCCCTACCACTATTCGGATGCAGTGATCGGCCTGTTCGGCCTGGCCGGTGCGGCGGGTGCGTTGTCGGCCAACTGGGCCGGGCGCCTGGCAGACCGCGGCAAGGGCGCGCTGGGTACCACCGTGGGCCTGGTGGTGTTGCTGCTGTCGTGGGTGCCGCTGGGGTTTGCCGAACAGTCCCTGCTCGCCTTGCTGCTGGGGGTGCTGATGCTGGACCTGGCGGTACAGCTGGTGCATGTGAGCAACCAGAACGCGGTGATCGCCCTGCGGCCCGAGGCACG
The DNA here is from genome assembly GCF_043106005.1 of Pseudomonas sp. GLN_2. NCBI lineage: Bacteria > Pseudomonadati > Pseudomonadota > Gammaproteobacteria > Pseudomonadales > Pseudomonadaceae > Pseudomonas > Pseudomonas sp. GLN_2. The sequence continues at coordinate 11,123 of NZ_JBICMC010000051.1, forward strand.
TACGCGGCTGAATGCCGGTTATATCACCTGCTACTTCATCGGCGGGGCGCTTGGGTCGTTGCTGGGCACGCAGCTGTTCCAGCGCCAGGGCTGGATGGGGATCGTGGTGGCCGGGCTGTTGATTGGCGGGCTGGCGTTGCTGGCCTGGGGATGGGCCGAACGCAAGCGCAAGAATGCCTTGCAGGTGGCCTGAAAAACGCTCGCTGGATTCTTCGCGGGCACGCCCGCTCCCACAGGTGTTTCACAAACCTCAGGGCAGTGATACGCCTGTGGGTACGGGTGTGCCCGCCAAGAGGCCAGCCACGGCGACAAAGTACCGCACTACCCTCCGTCGCAATGCCGTTGACTTGCCTGCCGGGGCAGCGCTCATTAAGCGCTGGAATGCCCTTTCCCTGACAGGATGAATTTATGACAAGACTCACGGTACAGTCCGGCGATTTCTTGCAAGGTGAAGGCGAGTATCGCAATGGATCGCTCACACTCAAGACCGCACGCAGCCCCTCACCCGGTGAGCGGATTTCCCTGGCACGCATCAGCGACTTGCGGCTGGCCAGCCTGGAAACCAACCGCAGCCTTGGCAGCGCCTTGGGCTGGGGCGTGGCCGGCGCCCTGGTGGCAGGGCCAGTAGGGCTGCTGGCCGGGCTGTGGTTGGGTGGCAAGGAAGAAGAAGCAACCTTTCTGGCCACCTTCAAGGATGGACGCAAGCTGATGGCCATTACCGATGGCAAGACGTGGTCGAAGATCGATGACAACTGGCGGCAGCACAAGCGGCCGATCAGGACAGGCTGACGGAATACACTGGGCCTGGATCGTTTTATGTGGAAGGCGGCTGGTAAGATGCCGCCTTTTTCATGGCCTGTGCCGGCCTCTTCGCGGGTAAACCCGCTCCTACAGGGGTATCACCAACCGGTGTATCACCTCCTGGTGCATCACCAACCGGTGTATCGCCACCCGGTGCATCACCCACGGGTGTATCGCCGCCCGGTGCATCACCAACTGGTGTATCCCAACCGGTGTACCACCAACCAGTGTAGGAGCGGGTTTACCCGCGAAAGGGCCAGTACAGGTATCGCGCATCCAGGAGCCCCACCGCATGCCCCCGCATCACCCCCGTCTGCCCCTGAGCCTGCTCAGCCTGGGCCTGGTCCTGCAGTGCCCCTCTGTGCTTGCCGAAGACAGCGTGGTGCTGGCCCCGTTGCAGGTCTCCGACACCTACGCCAATGATGGCTACCAGGTACGCCAGGCCGCGGTGGGCGGCTTCCAGCCCGCGCCACTGCTCGACACCCCCGCCTCTATCAGCGTGTTCAGCCAGCAGTTGCTGGAAGACCGCCAGGTACGCAAGCTTAGCGAAGTGTTGCAAAGCGATGCCTCGGTCGGCGAAAGTTATGCCCCCATCGGCTACTACGAAAACTTCAATGTGCGCGGCTTCGAGCTGAACGCCGCCAGTAGCTATCGCATCAATGGCCAGACCATTGCCGGCGAACAGAACGTAGCCCTGGAAAACAAGCAGCAGGTGGAATTGCTCAAGGGCCTGTCCGGGCTGCAGACCGGCGTGTCGGAGCCGGGCGGCTTGATCAACTATGTGACCAAGCGGGCCGAAGACATACGCAGCGTCACGGTATCGACCAACGAACAGGGCGAACGCTATCTGGCCACCGACCTTGGCGGCTGGTTCGGCAGCGAAAAGCAGTTCGGCCTGCGCGCCAACCTGGCCCATGAAGACATCCGCACCTACGTCGACCACGCTGACGGCAAGCGCGACTTCGCCTCGCTGGCATTCGACTGGCAGATCAACCCGGATGCCACCCTGCAGCTGGATGCCGAGTATCAACACCGCAAACAGTCGTCGGTGCCGGGTTACCAGCTGCTCGGTGGCACTGAAGTGCCACACGGCATCGACCCGGAAGACCGCCTGGCCTACCAGCATTGGGCAAAGCCCGTGCAGAACGACTCGCTGAACCTGGGCGGCCGCTTCGAATACCGCTTCAACGATACCTGGACCGGCACCTTGAGCGCCTCCCGCAGCAAAGTGGTGATCGACGACTACAGCGCGTTTGCCTGGGGTTCGAGCGAGGGGGCGTTTTTCGGCAGTAATGGCGACTACGACATCTATGACTTCCGCAGCCCCGACGATACCCGCCGTACCGACGAGGCACAGGCCATGCTCAACGGGCACTTCGATGCGCTGGGGGTGGGGCACGAGGTGACCGTGGGTACCAGTGCGCAGCGACGCACACTGGATCAGCGCCCGTACTACAACGAGTGGCTTGGTACCGGCAACATCCATACCAGCGCCCCGGACCTCGATCCGTCCGACAAACCCGTCGGCACCAGCGAACGCCGGCTGGACAGCCGCCAGTACGGCTTGTTCGTCAGCGACCGCATCAGCTTCAACGAGCAATGGCAGACTGTGTTGGGCGCCCGTGAAGTGCGCCTGGATGAAAAGACCTGGGACGAGAACGGCGTAGCCGGGCGCCATACCCGCCAATACGAGCTGCTGCCCAACGCTGCGCTTATCTACAAACCGCAGCCAAACACCACGGTATACGCCAGCTACGCCAAGGGCCTGTCTGCCGGAGGCACAGCACCCTGGTTCGCCAGCAATGCAGCTGAGATCCTTGCACCCACCACCTCCCGCCAACTGGAACTTGGCCTCAAGCACGACTGGCAAGGCCTGAGCCTGAGTGCCGCCCTGTTCCAGATCCGCCAGGCGTACCAGTACGCGCGCCCGGACGGCACCGGCAATTTCACCTACGTGCAGCAAGGCCAGCAGAAAAATACCGGCCTGGAACTGGGCGCCAGCGGTCGGGTGACCCCTAACCTGCAGGTACAGGCCAGTGCGGCAGCCATTCGGGCGCGGGTGCAGAACAGCGGCACCGAAGCCTATGAAGGGCACCAGGCGATCAACGTGCCTAAATTCCGGGCGGCGCTGCATGCGGAATATACCCTGCCGGTTCCGGGGCTGGCGCTGCTGGGCGGGGCGCGGTATAGCGCCAGCAAGTATGCGAGCCAGGCGGGCAATGTGGAGGTTGGCGGGTATACCGTGTTCGACCTTGGCAGCCGCTACAGTACCCATGTTGGCGGGTATGACACGGTGCTGCGGCTGACGGTGGATAACGTGCTGGACAAGCGATACTGGCGCGATGTGGGCGATTACCTGGGGGATAACTACCTGTTCCAGGGGGCACCGCGTACCGCTCGGCTTTCGGCTTCGATCAGTTTCTAGATTGCCGGGGCCGCTCTGCGGCCCTTTCGCGACACAAGGCCGCTCCCACAGGTGTGGACTGCTCCCAAGGGGTTGGATTGGTGTCCAACTTCTTGGGGGCACTCCAATTGCCTGTGGGAGCAA
>NZ_JBICMC010000052.1:0-33689 GCF_043106005.1 Pseudomonas sp. GLN_2
CTTGCCCGCGAAGGGCCGCAAAGCGGCCCCAGCGTTTACTGCTATTTTCGTGAGACCTGTAATGCCGCTGTCGAATGTCCAGATCCTCTTCGAAGACGCCGCCATCCTGGTGATCAACAAACCGACCCTGCTGCTGTCGGTGCCTGGCCGTGCCGAGGACAACAAGGACTGCCTGATCACCCGCCTGCAGGAAAACGGCTACCCCGATGCGCTGATCGTGCACCGTCTGGACTGGGAAACCTCCGGCATCATCCTGCTGGCCCGCGATGCCGACAGCCACCGCGAGCTGTCGCGCCAGTTTCACGACCGTGAAACCGAAAAAGCCTACACCGCACTGTGCTGGGGCCAGCCGGCGCTGGACAGCGGCAGCATCGACCTGCCACTGCGCTACGACCCACCGACCAAACCACGGCATGTGGTGGACCACGAACAGGGCAAGCACGCCCTGACCTTCTGGCGTATCGTCGAGCGCTGCGGCGATCACTGTCGGGTGGAGCTGACGCCGATTACCGGGCGTTCGCACCAGCTGCGCGTGCACATGCTGTCGATCGGGCACCCGCTGCTGGGTGATCGCCTGTACGCCAACCCGCAAGCCCTGGCAGCCCATGAGCGGCTGTGCCTGCATGCCTCGATGCTGAGCTTTACCCACCCGGTGTCCGGGCAACGGTTGAAGTTCGAGTGCCCGGCACCGTTCTGATTTCGCAGGGCCTGTACCGGCCTCTTCGCGGCTAAAGCCGCACCTACAAGGACCGCGCTGCGCTCAGGGGCTGTTTAATACCTGAGATAGCGGCGTTAGCCGCGAAGATGCAGACACAAATTGTCGACATTCTGCGTTAAACTCGCGCCACTGCTGTCTGGAGTGAGCTATGCGCGACGCACTGAATACCGGCCTCATCGAATTTCTCAAGGCCTCCCCCACGCCCTTCCATGCCACCGCCAGCCTGGTCCAGCGCCTTGAGGCGGCCGGCTACAAGCGCCTGGACGAGCGCGACAGTTGGGACCCCGAGACTGGCGGCCGCTACTACGTCACCCGCAACGATTCTTCAATCATCGCCATCAAACTGGGCAAGCAGTCGCCGCTGCTCAATGGCATCCGCATGGTCGGCGCCCACACTGACAGCCCGTGCTTGCGGGTCAAGCCTCAGCCCGAGCTGCAGCGCCAGGGCTTCCTGCAATTGGGCGTGGAAGTGTATGGCGGCGCGTTGCTGGCACCCTGGTTCGACCGCGACCTGTCGCTGGCTGGCCGCGTCACCTACCGCCGTGACGGCAAGGTCGAAAGCCAGCTGATCGACTTCAAGCTGCCGATCGCGATCATCCCCAACCTGGCGATCCACCTGAACCGCACCGCCAACGAAGGATGGGCGATCAACCCGCAGAACGAACTGCCCCCCATCCTCGCCCAAGTGGCCGGTGACGAACGCATCGACTTCCGCGCCCTGCTCACCGAGCAACTGGCCCGCGAGCACGAGCTGATCGCCGACGTGGTGCTGGACTACGAGCTGAGCTTCTATGACACGCAGGACGCCGCGCTGATCGGTCTGAATGGCGACTTCATCGCCGGCGCCCGCCTGGACAACCTGCTGTCGTGCTACGCCGGCTTGCAGGCCCTGCTGGCCGCCGACAGCGACGAGACCTGTGTGCTGGTGTGCAACGACCACGAAGAAGTCGGCAGTTGCTCGGCCTGTGGTGCCGATGGCCCGATGCTGGAACAGACCCTGCAGCGCCTGCTACCCGATGGCGACACCTATGTGCGCACCCTCCAGCGCTCGCTGATGGTATCGGCCGACAACGCCCACGGCGTGCACCCCAACTACGCCGACAAGCATGACGGCAACCACGGGCCGAAGCTCAACGCCGGGCCCGTGATCAAAGTGAACAACAACCAGCGTTACGCCACCAACAGCGAGACTGCCGGGTTCTTCCGCCACTTGTGCATGGCCGAGGAAGTACCGGTGCAGAGCTTTGTGGTGCGCAGCGACATGGGCTGTGGCTCGACCATCGGGCCGATCACCGCCAGCCACCTGGGTGTGCGCACGGTGGATATCGGTTTGCCGACATTTGCCATGCACTCCATTCGCGAGCTGTGCGGCAGCCATGACCTGGCGCACCTGGTGAAGGTACTGACCGCGTTCTACCGTAGCCGCGAACTGCCTTGATCTAAGCAGGCCCGGCCTATTCGAGGCGTCGAACCGCCGCGAATAGGCCGAGCCTGCTTACACATGCTCAAGGTCAATCACGCCTCGCTTGCCAAGCGCTATGCTTGTTACATGGCCCCACTGCAAAAGGATTGCTGTCCATGTCCCCGTTCCTGTCACTGTTCGTCCCGGTGTTCCTGTTCCTGATGCTGCTGACCATCGGCTTCAGCATGCGCGAACGCAACATCGGTGTACTGATGATGTGGGTCGGCACCTTGGGTATTTTCGGCCTCACCTGCTGGAAGATCCTCGAGAAACTGCCGACATAAACCTCTACACTCGGTCAATCGTTTGACCTGAGGTAGATTTGCCAGTGCCTGCCCTCCTGCGTTACCTGTTCCTGTTGCTTTTGCTATTCATCGCCCCGGTACAAGCGGCGGGCTTGCCTGGCCTGCTGGGCGGCAGTGCGCCCGCACAGCCAGAAGCCACCGAGCCGCTAGGCAAGTCGCTGGACGAGGTGATCAAGAACCTCGAAAACGACCAGCAACGGGCCAAGCTGCTGGCCGACCTGAAAAAACTGCGCGACGCCACCCGGCAATCGCAACCCAGCGTTGAACAGGGCGTACTCGGCCTGATCGGCGGTGCCCTGCATGACTTTGAAAAGCAGTTCAGCGGCGATGCCAGTCCATTCCACCGCTGGGCCGCAGAAATCGAACAAGCCCAGGCCGAACTGACCGAACTGGTGGTGCCCGTGCACCAGTGGCCGCCAATCCTGTTCGGTTTTGCTGCAGTGATTGTCGTGTGGAGTGTGCTGGCCTACGCCTTCAATTGGGTCGGCCATCGGGTCCGCCTGCGCTTTGGCCTGAGCGAAGAACTGCCACAGCACCCGCGTACCTGGGACCTGGTGCGCTTTGCCTTGCGCAAGCTCGGCCCCTGGCTGGTAGCGCTGGTGTTCACGGTGTACCTGAGTTTCGTGCTGCCGCCATCGCTGGGCAAATCCCTGGCCATGGTGCTGGCCTACGCACTGGTGGTCGGTACCTGCTTTTCGGCCATTTGCGTCATCGCCTTTTCCTTGCTGGATGGCCCACACCGCCACCGCGCCCTGCACATCCTGCGGCGCCAGGCGTTTCGCCCGTTGTGGCTGATCGGCAGCTTCGCCGCGTTTGGCGAGGCGATGAGCGATCCACGCATGCTGGTTGCCCTCGGTACCCACCTGGCCCACGCCCTGGCTACCCTGGCCAATGTGATTGCGGCACTGTGCACCGGGCTGTTCATCCTGCGCTTCCGCCGGCCGATCGCCCACCTGATCCGCAACCAGCCACTGTCGCGGCGCCTGACCCGACGCACCCTCAGCGATACCATCGAGATCCTCGGCAGCTTCTGGTTCATTCCGGCGCTGATCCTGGTGGCCATTTCGCTGTTCGCCACCTTCGTCTCCGCTGGCGACACCAGCACCGCACTGCGGCAGTCGCTGATGTGCACGGTGCTGGTGGTGGTGTGCATGGTGCTCAACGGCCTGGTACGCCGCCATGCCGCCAACCCCAAGCGGGCCAGCAAGCGCCAGGCGGTGTACACCGAGCGCCTGCGCAACTTCGGCTACCTGCTGGTGCACCTGTTCATCTGGCTGGTGTTCATCGAGTTGGGCCTGCGCGTGTGGGGCGTGTCGATGATCAGCTTCGCCGAGGGCGACGGCCATGACATCAGCCTGCGCCTGCTGGGCCTGGCCGGCACGCTGCTCGTGGCCTGGCTGGTGTGGATCCTTGCCGACACCGCCGTACACCATGCCCTGGTTCGCTCGCGCCGGGGGCTGGCCAACGCCCGTGCGCAAACCATGATGCCGTTGATCCGCAACGTGATGTTCGTGGTCATCTTCATCATTGCGGTCATCGTCGCCCTGGCCAACATGGGCATGAACGTCACCCCGCTGCTGGCCGGTGCCGGTGTGATCGGCCTGGCCATCGGTTTTGGCGCGCAGTCGCTGGTGGCCGACCTGATCACCGGCCTGTTCATCATCATCGAAGATTCGCTGGCCATCGACGACTACGTGGATGTCGGCGGCCACCTGGGCACGGTGGAAGGGTTGACCATTCGTACCGTGCGCCTGCGCGACATCGACGGCATTGTGCATACCATCCCGTTCAGCGAAATCAAGAGCATCAAGAACTACTCGCGGGAGTTCGGCTACGCGATCTTCCGCGTGGCAATCCCGCACAGCATGAACATCGACCAGGCGATCACGCTGGTTCGCGAAGTGGGGCAGAAGCTGCGCAATGACCCGCTGATGCGCCGCAATATCTGGTCGCCGCTGGAGCTACAGGGGGTGGAGAGCTTCGAGTCAGGGTCGGCGATCTTGCGGGCGCGGTTCAAGACCGCGCCGATCAAGCAGTGGGAGGTGTCGCGGGCGTTCAACCTGGCCTTGAAGCGGCAGCTGGATGAAGCCGGGCTGGACCTGGCGACGCCGCGGTTGTCGGTGCAGGTGGTGACAGCCGGTGGGGGTGGGATGACAGAGGCCCGCTCGTAGGAGCGGGTTTACCCGCGAAGAAGGCAACACCTCATCCCGCCTGGGCCCGAATGCGGATCGCATCATGCCGCCAATACTCGAGGTCACAGTCGATCAAGTGCCCATGCTGGTCGCTGTTGACCCGGGTAATGTGCAACCCCGGGCTGCCCGCCGACACTTTCAAAGCGCTTGCCGCCTCCACCGGCAACGCTGTCGGCAGGATCTCGAAGCACACCTGCCCGTACTCGATGCCATACACCCGCCCATAAATCTCGGTCAGTGACTGCGCCAGGTCGTGTTCGAGAATGCCTGGAAAGTACCGGGGGTTCAGGTAATGCTCGGCATACAGCACCGCCCGCCCGTCAATCCGCCGTAACCGGCAGACGCGCACCACGCTGGACAACGCCGGCAGCTGCAAGCGTGCGCAGATGGCCGCCGAAGCCGGCTGCAGCCTCGCCGACAGCAGTTCGGTACTGGCCACCCGCCCCTGATCGCGCACCATGGCATGGAAATGGCTGCGCTCGATGAGGTCGTAGGTCAAGCGTTGCGGCGCAACGAACCAGCCTCGGCGCTCTTCGCGGTAAATCAAGCCTTGGGCCTCCAGCTGCACCAACGCCTCACGCAGGGTAATGCGCGTGGTGTCGAACACCTCGCTGAGCCGCCGCTCGGCCGGCAGCTTGCCGCCCGGCGCCAGCAGGCCATGCTCGATCTGCTCCTGCAGGGCATGGCAGATGGCTGTTACCGCACGCGGGGGCGTCGACTGCATCGAAAGGTTACCTATCTGGACTAGTCCAGCCCCATCACAGGGCAGGTTGAGAATAGTGCAAGCCTAGGCAGGGCTGATGAACATCCTGTGACAAAGCTTGGGCCAGGCACTGCCAGAAACGCGCCAAGCCAGCAGAACCGGGGCGATTACCTGGTCTACGCTGTAGCTTCAGGGCCCTTGCCGGCCCCCTCCCTACATCAAACTGTCACGCAAGCGGCCTACCTTGGCTCAAGGTTTGCTGACCTAGACCAAAGGTGCCAGTCAAAGGCTTGCAACGGCTTTACCCAGAACAACGATCGCAAAGGCACCCACCCAAAGGAGCTTCGGATGAAAAAGTTCTTCATGGCGTCACTGCTTGGTTCGGCCATCGCGTTGTGCACCACGGCCATGGCCGCCGGCACTGACCTCAAGGCCCTGGAAGACGCCGCCCGCAAGGAAGGCACTGTCAACAGCGTGGGCATGCCCGACGCCTGGGCCAACTGGAAAGGCACCTGGGAAGACCTGGCCAGCAAGTACGGCCTCAAGCACAGCGACACCGACATGAGCTCGGCCCAGGAAATCGCCAAGTTCGAGGCCGAGAAGGACAACGCCAGCGCCGACATCGGTGACGTGGGGGCGGCCTTCGGCCCGATCGCGGTGACCAAGGGCGTCAGCCAGCCTTACAAGCCAAGCACCTGGGACCAGGTGCCGGAATGGGCCAAGGACAAGGACGGCCACTGGGCGCTGGCCTATACCGGCACCATCGCCTTCATCATCAACAAGGACCTGGTCAAGGAAGAGGAACGGCCGAAAACCTGGCATGACCTGGAAAAAGGCAAGTACAAGGTTGCCATCGGTGACGTCGGCACCGCCGCCCAGGCCGCCAACGGTGTGCTGGCTGCGGCCATCGCCTACAAAGGTGACGAATCCAACGTGGCGCCAGGCCTGCAGCTGTTCACCAAGCTGGCGCAGCAGAAGCGCCTGTCGCTGGCCAACCCGACCATCCAGACGCTGGAGAAGGGCGAGGTGGAAGTTGGCGTGGTGTGGGACTTCAACGGCCTGAGCTACCGTGAACAGATCGACCCAAAACGTTTTGAAGTGCTGATCCCCTCGGATGGTTCGGTGATTTCCGGCTATACCACGGTCATCAACAAGTACGCCAAGCACCCCAACGCGGCCAAGCTGACCCGTGAGTACATCTTCAGCGACGCTGGGCAGATCAACCTGGCCAAGGGCCATGCACGGCCGATCCGGGCCGAGCACCTGAAGCTGCCGGCGGATGTGCAGGCCAAGCTGCTGCCCAACGAGCAGTACGGTGCCGCCCAGCCGATCAAGAATGCCGAAGCCTGGGAAGCCACCTCGAAGAAACTGCCGCAGATGTGGCAGGAGCAGGTGATCATCGAGATGGAGTAAGGGGCTGGGCTTTGTAGTGCCTGATCCGGCCCTTTCGCGGGTAAACCCGCTCCTACACAGGGATACGCGATACCTGTAGGAGCGGGTTTACCCGCGAAGGTGCCAACGCGGTTCATGACTGGAGAAAACATGCAACACAACGTCATCCTGGTCCTGCTCGACGGCCTCAACTACCAGGTCGCCCACCATGCGATGGGCCACCTGCACGCCTACGTCGAAGCAGATCGCGCCGCGCTGTACCGCGTGGAATGCGAGCTGCCCTCGTTGTCGCGGCCGCTGTACGAATGCATCCTCACCGGCGTGCCGCCGATCGACAGCGGCATCGTGCACAACAACATCAACCGCCTGTCCAACCAACGCAGCGTGTTTCACTACGCCCGCGAGGCCAACCTGGGCACCGCGGCGGCGGCTTATCACTGGATGAGCGAGCTGTACAACCGCTCGCCCTTCGATCCGCAGCGCGACCGCCATACCCACGCGCCGAAGCTGCCGATCCAGCACGGGCTGTTCTACTGGGACGACCGTTACCCCGATTCGCACCTTCTGGCCGATGGCGAGTACCTGCGCCGCCGTCACGCCCCCAACTTCCTGCTGGTGCACCCGATGAGCGTTGACGACGTGGGTCACCGCCACGGCCTGGACAGCAGCCAGTATCGCAACGCTGCGCGCAGCGTCGACATCCTGCTGGCCGACTACCTGCCTGGCTGGCTCGAAGAGGGCTATCAGGTATTGGTCACCGCCGACCACGGCATGAACAACGACCGCTCGCACAACGGCCTGCTGGCTGAAGAACGTGAAGTGCCGCTGTTCGTCTTCGGCGACGCCTTCAGCCTGGACCCGGCCGCCAAACCGCTGCAAACCGAACTGTGCGGCACCATCTGCGAGCTGCTGGGCGCCGCGCACGACAAGACGGTTTGCCGGGAGTTGCTGAAGTGAATGGCGGCATGCGTGGCCGCTACCTGGCCCTGCTCTGCCTGCTGCCGTTCGCCGTGTTTTTCGTCATTTTCCAGGTCGCCCCGCTGGCCTGGGTGGCGATCAACAGCCTGCAATCGGAGGCCGGCTGGGGCATCGACAACTTCAGCAAGGTGTTCGCCTCCAAGTTCTACCTGCAGGCGTTGCAACGCAGCCTGGAAATCAGCTTCTGGTCGAGCGTGTTCGGCATCGTCATCGCTACCCTCGGCGCTTACTCGCTGCGCCAGGTGGACTCGAAGCTGCGCGACTTCGTCAGCGCCTTCGCCAACATGACCAGCAACTTCGCCGGCGTACCGCTGGCCTTCGCCTTCATCATCCTGCTTGGCTTCAACGGCGCGCTGACCCTGCTGCTGAAGCAGGTCGGCCTGCTGGAAGACTTCAGTATCTATTCCAAAAGCGGCTTGATCCTGGTGTACACCTACTTCCAGATCCCGCTGGGCGTATTGCTGCTGTACCCCGCCTTCGACGCTCTGCGCGAAGACTGGCGCGAGTCAGCCGCGCTGCTGGGCGCCAACCACTGGCAGTACTGGCGACACATCGGCGTGCCGGTGCTGGCCCCGGCACTGCTGGGCACCTTCGTCATCCTGCTGGCCAACGCCCTGGGCGCCTACGCCACCGTGTACGCACTGACCACCGGCAACTTCAACGTACTGCCGATCCGCATCGCCGGCCTGGTGGCGGGCGACATCAGCCTCGATCCGAACCTGGCCAGCGCCCTGGCGATGGTGCTGGTGGGGCTGATGACGCTGGTCACGGTGGTGCATCAATGGCTGCTGAAAAGGAGCTACCATGCGCGCTGACATCCGCTCCGGCGGCTGGTACCACCGCCTCGTGGTCTACCTGCTGTTCCTGATCCTGCTGCTGCCCCTGGCCGGCACCCTGCTCTACTCGCTGGCCACCAGCTGGTCGGCAAGCCTGCTGCCCAGTGGCCTGACCCTGAAGTGGTATGTGGCGCTGTGGAGCGAGCCGCGTTTCCTCGCCGCGTTCGGCCAGTCGCTGCTGGTGTGCGTAGGCGCACTGCTGCTGTCGGTGGTGCTGATCTTGCCACTGCTGTTCGTGGTGCATTACCACTTCCCGCGGCTCGACGCGCTGATGAACATCCTCATCCTGCTGCCATTCGCGGTCCCGCCGGTGGTGTCGTCGGTGGGGCTGCTGCAGCTGTATGGCAGCGGGCCGATGGCCATGGTCGGCACACCGTGGATCCTGATCGGCTGCTACTTCACCATCGCCCTGCCGTTCATGTACCGGGCCATCACCAACAACCTGCAGGCCATCAACCTGCGCGACCTGATGGACGCCGCGCAATTGCTCGGCGCCAGCACCTGGCAGGCCGCATTGCTGGTGGTGCTGCCGAACCTGCGCCAGGGCCTGATGGTGGCAGTGCTGCTGTCGTTCTCGTTCCTGTTCGGCGAATTCGTGTTTGCCAACCTGCTGGTCGGCACCCGCTACGAGACCCTGCAGGTGTACCTGAACAACATGCGCAACAGCAGTGGCCACTTCAACAGCGCGCTGGTCATCTCCTACTTCGCCTTCGTGCTGGTACTGACCTGGGTCGCCAACCGCCTGAACAAGGACAAGACCTGACATGAGCTTCGTCAGCGTACAGAAACTGCAGAAAAGCTACGCCGGCAGCCCGGTGTTCGAGCGCATCGACTGCCACATCGAACGCGGCGAATTCGTGACCCTGCTTGGCCCGTCCGGCTGCGGCAAGTCCACCCTGCTGCGCTGCATTGCCGGGCTGACCTCGGTGGACAGCGGGCAGATACTGCTCGACGGCCAGGACATCGTGCCGCTAAGCCCGCAAAAGCGTGGCATCGGCATGGTGTTCCAGAGCTACGCGCTGTTCCCTAACATGACCGTGGAGCAGAATGTCGCCTTCGGCCTGCGCATGCAGAAGGTCAAGGCCGATGAAAGCCAGCTGCGGGTACGCGAGGTGCTGGAGCTGGTGGAGCTGGGCAAGTTCGCCGGGCGCTACCCGCACCAGCTTTCCGGTGGCCAGTGCCAGCGCGTGGCCCTGGCACGCTCACTGGTCACCCGCCCACGCCTGCTGCTGCTCGACGAACCGTTGTCGGCGCTGGATGCGCGTATCCGCAAGCACCTGCGCGAGCAGATTCGCGCCATCCAGCGCGAACTGGGGCTGACCACCATATTCGTCACTCACGATCAGGAGGAAGCGCTGACCATGTCCGACCGCATCTTCCTGATGAACCAGGGGCGCATCGTCCAGAGCGGCGATGCCGAAACCCTCTATACCGCCCCCGTGGACCTGTTTGCCGCCGGTTTCATCGGTAACTACAACCTGCTCGACGCCGACAGTGCCAGCCGCCTGCTGCAGCGCCCGGTGGCCAGCCGCCTGGCGATCCGCCCGGAGTCGATCACCCTTGGCGAGCACGGCGAGCGGGACGCCGAGGTGCGCAGCCACAGCCTGCTGGGCAACGTAATCCGCTACCGGGTGCGGGTGCGCGACGTGGAGCTGGTGGTCGATGTGCTCAACCGCTCGCCGGCCGACTTGCATGCGGACGGAAAACGGGTAAGCGTGTCGATCGACCCCACTGCGCTGCGGGAAGTGGCTTAAGGAGACTCAACACAATGGCACTGGCAATTTTCGATCTGGATGAAACCCTGATCCACGGCGACTGCGCATCACTGTGGAGCGAGCAGATGGCCCGGCTGGGCTGGGTCGACGGCAAGGATTTCCTGCGCCGCGACCATGAACTGATGGAAGCCTATGGCAGGGGCCACCTGCAGATGGAGGACTACATGGCCTTCAGCCTGGAGCCGATTGCCGGGCGTACCCTGGAAGAAGTCGAGCACCTGGTGGCACCGTGGGTCGAAGAAGTGATCGAACCGATCATCTACGGTGACGCCTGCCGCTGCATTGCCGAGCACCGCAAGCGTGGGGATCGCATCCTGATCATTTCCGCTTCGGGGACGCACCTGGTCGGGCCGATTGCCGCGAGACTGGGCGTGGATGAATACCTGGCCATCGAGCTTGAGGCTGTGAACGGGGTGTACACCGGCAAGACCCACGGGGTGCTGACCTATCGTGAGGGCAAGATCACGCGGTTGCTGGAATGGCTGGATCAGGAGCAGGAGAACCTGGAGGGCGCGAGTTTCTATTCCGATTCGAGGAATGACTTGCCGTTGTTGTTGAGAGTGGATCACCCGCATGTGGTGAACCCGGATGCGGTGTTGCGCGAGCATGCCGAGATCAATGGGTGGCCGATTCTGAGCTGGAGCTGAAGGTCTTTGTGGGCTGTGCCGGTCCCTTCGCGGGTAAACCCGCGAAGGGACGAGGCCTGCTTACACCAGGCTAGGGTCGATCACCATCACCAGCTTGCCCGACACCTGGTTGGTCTCCAGCTCGGCATACGCCGCCTGGGCAAACTCCACCGGATAGGTGTCGACCAGCTGCGGCGACAACCGCCCCTCGGCGAACAGCGGCCATACTTGCTGCTGCAGTTCGCGCAGCAGCTCGGCCTTGAAGCCGTCATCACGGTTGCGCAGGGTGGAACCGGTAATTTCCAGACGCTTGCCCAGCACCTGGGCCAGGTCCAGCTCGAACTTGCGTCCGCCCATCAGGCCGATGATCACCCAGCGCCCGTCACGGGCCAGCAGCTTGAGGTTCAGCTCACCGTAGCTGGCGCCCACGGGGTCGAGAATCACATCGAACGGGCCGAAACCTTCCAGCGCGTCCAGGTTCTCGTTACGTACCACACCACCCGCAGCGCCCAGCGCCTGGCAGTAGGCCAGGCGGTCCTGCGAACCGACGCTGACCCATACCGGGCTGCCGAACGCCTTGCACAGCTGGATGGCGGCCGAGCCAACGCCACTGGCGCCAGCGTGCACCAGCACCTTCTCGCCAGCCTTCACTGCACCGAGCTGGAAGATGTTCAGCCAGGCGGTGGCATACACCTCCGGCAACGCTGCCGCTTCATGCAGGCCAAGGCCCTCGGGCACCGGCAGTACATGACGGGCGTCGACCACCACTTCCTCGGCCATGGCGCCGCTGGCCAGCAGGGCGCAAACGCGGTCACCCACGCGCCAAGCGGCACCAGCCCCCACTTCTTCAACCACCCCGGAACACTCCAGCCCCATGTATGGGCTGGCACCTGGTGGCGGCGGGTACAAACCTTTCATCTGCAGCAGGTCGGCGCGGTTCAGCCCCGCAGCGGCCACGCGAATGCGCACTTGGCCCGCGTCACAGGTCGGGCGTTCGGCCTCGACCCACTCCACATGTCCGTCAACGCCTTGCAATGCCTTCACAGTGCCTCCATAGTTGAATCATGACTGGGCCTGAGGTCGCTTACCTCAGGCCTTTTGCAGTATTTGCCCGGCTCCATGGAACCGGCAACGGAAAAGACGGCCTACTATGCGTGATCAATTGCCTCCACGTCGAATCAGCATGAAGCATTTCCTTCCAAGCACCGCACTGGCTGTGATGATCGGCCTGGGCAGCCTCACGCTCGGCGGCAATGCGGCGGCCGCCAACAAGTGGGACAGCCTGCAGCCGGACCGCGACGAGATCGTCGCCAGCCTCAACGTGGTGGAATTGCTCAAGCGCCACCACTACAGCAAGCCACCCCTGGACGATGCCCGTTCGGTCATTATCTACGACAGCTACATCAAGCTGCTGGACCCGGCGCGCAGCTACTTCACCGCTGCCGACATTGCCGAATTCGATAAATGGAAAACGCAATTCGACGATTTCCTCAAGAGTGGCAACCTGGACCCGGGCTTCACCATCTACAAGCGCTACCTCGACCGCGTCAAGCAACGCCTGGACTTCGCCCTGGCTGAACTGAACAAGGGCGTGGACAAGATTGACTTCACCACCAAGGAAACCTTGCTGATCGACCGCAAGGATGCGCCGTGGATGAAGAACCAGGCCGAGCTCGACGACTTGTGGCGCAAACGCGTGAAAGACGAAGTGCTGCGCCAGAAGATCGCCGGCAAGGAACCCAAGCAGATCCAGGAAACCCTGATCAAGCGCTACAAGAACCAGCTCGCGCGCCTGGACCAAACCCGTGCCGAGGACATCTTCCAGGCCTACATCAACACCTTCGCCCAGTCCTACGACCCACACACCAACTACCTGTCGCCGGACAACGCCGAAAACTTCGACATCAACATGAGCCTGTCGCTCGAAGGCATTGGTGCAGTGCTGCAAAGCGACAACGACCAGGTCAAGATCGTGCGCCTGGTGCCAGCAGGCCCGGCAGCCAAGACCAAGCAGGTGGCCCCGGCTGACAAGATCATCGGCGTGGCCCAGGGCAACAAGGAAATGGTCGACGTGGTGGGCTGGCGCCTGGACGAAGTGGTCAAGCTGATCCGCGGCCCGAAAGGCTCGGTGGTGCGCCTGGAAATCATCCCGGCCAGCAATGCGCCTAGCGACCAGACCAGCAAGATCGTGTCGATCACCCGTGAAGCGGTGAAGCTTGAAGAACAGGCGGCGAAGAAGTCGGTGCTCAAGCTCAAGCAGGACGGGCGTGACTACAAGCTGGGCATCATCGAGATCCCGGCCTTCTACCTGGACTTCAAGGCCTACCGCGCTGGCGACCCCGAGTACAAGAGCACCACGCGTGACGTGAAGAAGCTGCTCACCGAACTGCAGAAAGAGAAAGTCGACGGCGTGGTCATCGACCTGCGCAACAACGGCGGCGGCTCGCTGCAGGAAGCCACCGAGCTGACCAGCCTGTTCATCGAAAAGGGCCCGACCGTGCTGGTGCGCAACAGCGACGGCCGCGTCGACGTGCTGGAAGACGAAAACCCGGGGGCCTTCTACAAGGGCCCGCTGGCACTGCTGGTCAACCGCCTGTCGGCCTCGGCATCGGAGATCTTCGCCGGTGCCATGCAGGACTACCACCGCGCGCTGATCATCGGTGGCCAGACCTTCGGCAAAGGCACCGTGCAGACCATCCAGCCGCTCAACCATGGCGAGCTGAAGCTGACCCTGGCCAAGTTCTACCGGGTTTCCGGGCAGAGTACGCAACATCAGGGGGTGCTGCCGGACATCGACTACCCCTCGATCATCGACACCAAGGAAATCGGCGAGAGCGCCCTGCCAGAGGCCATGCCGTGGGACACCATCCGCCCGGTGGTCAAGCCTGCGGCCGATCCGTTCAGGCCGTTCCTGGCCCAGCTCAAGGCGCAACATGAGGCGCGCAGCGACAAGGATGCCGAGTTCACCTACATCCGCGACCGCCTGGCCCTGACCCAGAAGCTGATGAACGAGAAAACCGTCAGCCTCAACGAGCAGGAACGCCGCGCACGCCACGACAGCGTCGAGGCCAAGCAACTGGCGCTGGAAAACACCCGCCGCAAGGCCAAGGGTGAAGAACCGCTGAAGGAACTGAAGAAAGAGGACGAAGACGCTCTGCCGGTCGAGGATGAAAATACCAAGCCGGAAGACGACGCTTACCTCGCGGAAACCGGTCGCATCCTGATCGACTACCTCAGCGCCAGCACCAAGGTGGCCAAGAAGTAAGGCGCCTCAGCAATGATGGCAGAATAATGTGACCTGTCATCAAACAGTCATCGTGCTGTCGTGAAATATGAGGGCCGGGCATGCAGATGCCCGGCCCTTATTTTTCAGGAATCCATCATGACCGTTGCCGAACAGCTCAGTGCCTTGAGTGCCATCCTGGCTCAGCGCAGTATTCACAGTCTGTTCCAGCCCATCATGTGCCTGAGCGAACATAGTGTGTTCGGCCATGAGGCGCTGAGCCGTGGCCCGTCCAACAGCCCGCTGCATGCGCCACTCAACCTGTTCACCATCGCCCGCCAGGCCGGCCGCCTGACCGAGCTGGAAGCCGCTTGCCGAGAAAGCGCCTGCCGACGCTTCAGCGAGCAGCAACTGCAGGGCAAACTGTTTCTCAACATCTCACCCGAATCGCTGCTGGAGCCGCACTACCCTTCCGGCCTGACCCTGAAACTGCTCGAACAGGTTGGCCTGCCGCCCAGCCGGGTGGTGATCGAGTTGACCGAGCACACGCCCACCGACGACTTCCAGCTGCTGTCCAATGCCGTGCACCACTATCGCGACATGGGCTTCTCGATTGCCATCGACGACCTGGGCGCGGGCTATTCCGGCCTGCGCCTGTGGTCGGAGCTGCGCCCCGAATACGTGAAGATCGACCGGCACTTCATCGACGGCATCCACCGTGACCCGCTCAAGCGCGAGTTTGTTGGCTCTATCTTGCAGATTGCTCGGGCATCGAAGGCACAGGTGATTGCCGAGGGCATCGAGCTGGCGGAAGAGCTGGCGGTGCTGGTGGAGATGGGTGTGGACCTGGTGCAGGGCTATTTGCTAGGGCGGCCACAGGAGATGGGGGTGCGCGACAGTGGGCTTTTACCAGCACTGACGCAGGTGCCACTGGCTGAACAACCGACAGTGCGCCTGAATGCCACGATCGGGCAGCTGCTGGAGCTGTTTGGCCGATACCAGCACCTGGAAGCATTGGAAGTGGTGGATGTCGATGGCAGGGGGTGCGGGTTGATTCACAGGGATGCGCTGCCTGTGCCGGCCTATTCGCGGGTGAACCCGCTCCTACGGGGGCCTGTGCCCAATCACCGATCCGGCGTAGGAGCGGGTTTACCCGCGAATACGGTAGCGGCGACAACGGTGAACGGCGGGTGGTAAATGGCCAGCAGGCCCGGCCCTTTCGCGGGTAAACCCGCTCCTACACGGCGGCCTGTGCCCAACCACAGACATGTGTCCACCCTCGATCAGGCGTGTAGGAGCGGGTTTACCCGCGAATACGGTAGCGGCGGCAACGGTGAACGACGGGTGGAAATCGGCCAGCAGGCCCTGCCCTTTCGCTCAGGGTCACCACCTGTAGCGAACAGGCTGGAACGGGCAACGCTTCAGGCCGTTTCGGGATAGCTGTACTCGAACACCCGAACCACCTCAGAAGCATGCCACGAGGCGGCCTCCATGCCATCGACCGGCCCGGTAAACCGCCCCAGGCGCTCGACACACTCAAAGAAGCCAGTACGCGGCAAACGGCTGGCGCCTTGGCTGATCACCAGCGAACTGCGCAATGGCTGTTCGGCACGGGCATCCAGCACCGCCAGGTATTCCAGCGCGGCAGTCAGCGTCTGCATGGCCGGGCTGGGTAGCTGCAAGCGCTCGATCAGCGCTCGGTAAGTCAGCAAATGACGTTGACGACGGGCCAGGTCAAGCTCGCCCAGCAGGTTATCCCAGTGCTGACGGCTGATCCTGACCTGGCTCATGATGGGTCGCTCCAGCCAGCCACCCCCAGATGCCAGGCCAGGGCGCGGCGGATGGCAGCATCTGGCTGGCGTTCACCCGATTCGATCATGGCCAGATACGCCGGGCTCACCCCGACATTGCGCGCCAGTTGCTCCGGGGCAATGCCCTTGGCCTGGCGAATCTGGGCGACTTCGCTGAAGGCTGGCAGAGGGGCACTGGCAGCAACGCCCTGCGCCTCACTGGAAACCGCCTCGGCTGGTGCCTGCCCTGCAGCGCTGAGCAACGCCTGGTATTGCTCCCAGGGAACGACGGCGTACTCGGGTTGACCGTCCCGGCTGATGACCTGAATACCCATTACAAACCCCTTTAAAAAGGATTACAGCATGTAATCCGTAGGCATAACCCTTATGCCAATTATATTACCAACTCCGAGGTCTGTGCAGTTGAGGTGAGATTCAGGCCGGTTTCATTACCTGTTGCGCTCCAGCCGCAGCGCTTCCGGGGTAGCCGGCAGGCGCTCGACCACGCGCAGCCGTTCAGGCGCCTGGCTATCGCGCCAGGCCTTGAAGCGCGCCAACTCGTCGGCCACGGTTTTCAGCACCCAGCCCAGCACCGCGATGTCATCGAGGAAACCGACCCCCAGCAACCAGTCCGGGATGGCATCGATGGGGCTGACGAAATACAGCAGGCCTGCCACGACAGTGACCAGTGCCTTGGGGCTGATGGCGCGGTACTCCCCCCTCCACCAGGCCAGGCACAGCGACTGCAGCAGCTTCACGTCTTCACGCAGTTGGCCGAGGCGCGGGCCTTTGCGCGCCACCGCGAACAGCAGGGCCGGCAAACGACCGCGGCTGAGCAGGCGCTCGGCCAACGGCAGGAAACGGGCAAAATTCCAGGGTGCGCTCATAGAGCCTCCGAGAGGAAAAGGTTATCCACATTTATTGTGGATAACCTTGTGAACAGGGCGACGTTTCCGACCCCAGGTGCCTGCCAGGCAAGGGGCCCGGTCAGATCGGGCGTTTTTTACACAGTCGTTTCACGCCATGACTACCTGAGCCGCAAACGATTTGCGTCAGAAACATCCTACTTCTTCACGCTGCATTTCCTCGGACAGTATCAGCTGTTGCAGGTTCGTCCAATCGGCACAAACGAAAACGCCCCAACAATGTGGGGCGTTTCCGACAACCAGCCAATGTTACTTGGCAGGTGCTTCTTCAGGGGCGTCGGCCTGCGGCTCGGCACCTTGCAACTGGGCCGGATCCTTGATGGCGATCAGTTCCAGGTCGAACACCAGCACCGAGTTGGCCGGGATCAGCGGGCTAGGGCTTTGTGCGCCATAGGCCAGTTCAGCCGGGATGAACAACTTGTACTTTTCGCCGACGTGCATCAGTTGCAAACCTTCGACCCAACCTGGGATCACACCGCTGACCGGCAGGTCGATCGGGCTGCCACGCTCGACGGAGCTGTCGAATACCTTGCCATCGATCAGCTTGCCTTCGTAGTGGACAGTGACCACGTCAGTCGGTTTGGGCTGCGGGCCGTCGGCCTTCTTGACCACTTCGTACTGCAGGCCCGAGGCCGTGGTGACCACGCCTGGCTTCTTGGCGTTTTCTTCGAGGAATTTCTTGCCGGCGGAAGCGGCTTCTTCGCTGGCCTTGGCCAGGCGCTCCTCGGCGCGTTTCTGCAATGCGGTGAAGGCCTCTACCAGCTCTTCGTCCTTGATGCGTTGTTCTTTCTTGCTAACGGCGTCTTCGATGCCGAGGGCGACTGCTTTCGAATCAAGGTCTTCCATGCCTTCCTGAGCCAGGCTCTTGCCCATGTTCAGGCCGATACCGTAGGAGGCTTTCTGCGCCGGAGTCTTCAGCTCGGGGCTGCTGGCTTGTTGATCGCAGCCAGCCAGTACCAGGCCTACCAGGGCAACCGCAGCCGCCAAACGATGCTGTTTCATGCTATTTCCTTGTTCATGCGCCATGAGGGCAATCAGGGTAAAGCCGCGAGCTTATCAGGCGGCCATGACCAATGGCTACCGGCATAGGAGCGGGTTTTCGTAAGGAAGTTCAGTCGTTAAAAGCTTCTTCATCGAAGCTTTACAGCCATTGGCCAGTATTGACCCTTTGTGCCGGGTTTGCCGGGCTTTGGTGGCTTTTTATTTCTGCGGGTTCTGAGGTCGGAAACATCAGGCCAGGCCCCCCCGAAAACTCAAGGATACCGACCCTCTCGATATTCCCCCGCCACCTCCCGCAGCACCTCTCCCACCCACTGGCCCGGCAAACTTAACGGCAAGGCGGCATTGCGGCAGATCCCCACCGACCCGCCCGGCTCGCGCACACCCAAATCAAGCTCGACCAGTTCGCCACGGCGCAGGTCGAGCAGCACGGCATCACGCGGCGCCACCCACAGGCCATCGCTGCCCAGCAGGTAGCGCCGGCTCAGGGCCAGCGACAGGGTTTCCAGGCGCTGGGCCGGCATCTGGATGCCGCATTGCACGAACAGGCTGTCGGCGTGCTGGCGGATGGTGGTGCCAGCGGGTGGCAGCACCAACGGGTAACGCCCCACCTGCCCCCGCTCCACGGGCGTGCTGGCCAGCAGCGGGTGACCCGGGCGCACCACCAGGCTCATCGACTCGCTGTACAGGTGCTCGAACGACAACCCCTGGATCTGTGGGCTGTCGGTCATGCGCCCGACCACCAGTTCCAGCTCCCCCAGGTGAAGTTGGCCAAGCAACTGCGCGCTGACCCCGGTGACCACGCTGATCACCAGCGCTTCATGGCGCTGATGCAGGCGGCACAGTACCTCGGGCATGAGCAGGCCTTCGACCGTGGACAGCACGCCGATGCGCACCTGCGACGGCGCCCGCGCTTCACCGCGCAGGCTGCTGACGCCATCGCGCAGCGCCTGCACACTGGGCCCGGCGTAGCGCATGAAGCGGGTGCCGGCCGGGGTCAGCTCGACACCCTGGCGGCTGCGCTCGAACAGGCGCGCCTCGAGCAGGTCCTCAAGCTCCTTGAGGGTCTTGGAAATCGCCGGCTGGCTGATCGACAGGATATCGGCCGCCCTGGCCAGGCTGCCCTGCCGGGCAATCTCCAGGAAGCACAGCAGGTGGCGGTATTTGATGCGGGTGTCGAGGTTCATGGCAGCAAGCTTACCGCATCGCTACCTGCGGCGTATCCAGGTCTGCCGCCCCATGCTCACACCTATGCATGCATGTCCAGGCCGTTGACGCACCTGTCACTTCTGCCAGTAGCCGATCCTGGCCAAGCATCGCTCAATAGGCGTTCAGCGGTTTTATTGTGAATGGAGCTCAACGCCATGATTCAAACCAAGAAGCACTTCCCTTCTACCCAACCAGTGCCGCCCTCTCCCCAGGCTCTTCAGCAGCTACCCGTGGCCCCCATCGATCTCAGTTATGGCCACAAAGGCCATGGCCACCTCACCCCCAAGGCTCTTCAGCAGCTACCAGTGGCCCCCATCGATCTCAGTTATGGCGACAAAGGCCATGGCCACTTCACCCAAAGCGGCCGCGGCAACATGGGGTCGACGACCAGCGTGCTGAGGAGCAAAGTGCGTCCGGCCCGGTTCTATGTGACTGGGCATCAAACCGATCCCGATGGGCTACACAGTGTTTTCATTGCCTGCCTGGACGTACATGGAAAGCTTGACACCACGTTCAATGGTAGCGGCATGGTCAATTTCAACACGCTGACCACGGATCGCTACCGGAACGCCACCGGAGTAGTGGAGGACATGGCAGGCAATCTGCTGGTGACCGTAGAGCTTTTTGGGGAAAGTACCACTCATTTATGGAAGCTGATTGCAAAAGGCGAACCCGATCTGGGCTTTGGTCAAGGAAAGGGCTATATCGACACCCGTGCCTTGTTCGGTGCAGATCTTGTGCTGGACAAAGTGGCCTGCCACCAAGAAGGGTTGGTGGCGACCGCGGCTCGATACGAAGCAGGGGATTTCAAAGCGGTGGTTGTCGCCCTGGACAGCAATGGTAGAAGGGACCCCCAATTCGGGGAAAATGGGCTGCTCGCGTTGAGCAATCTGATTCCCGAAGGCTCACTGCACAGCCTTGAAGGCATTGCCGTCATCTCCCCAACCGCCGGGGTGCAGCGCATCGTGATCTGTACTTACATAAAATGTGATTCGAGCTGGTATTCAGTAACCAGTGGTCTCTCGCTGACGGGGCGTCTCGATGACAAATTCGGCGAGGCGGGCCACCACTGGTCAGACGAAGGGATCATCAATAGCGGCTTCACAGTAGAAGACAGTAGCCAACGCATCACGTTGTACGGCCAGCACTACTCGATCGACGACGATCGCAGCCAACCGACCCTCTACCGGCTGGACTATGCTGGCGAGCCTGCCCGCGAGTTCAACCAGGGGCAGGTAGTGCGTTTCGGCATCGACGGCGGGTGGTCCCATATTGAAGAAACCGAGGGGGGGCTAATCGGGTACGGTGGTTTCTTTTACTTCAACCTGGCAGTGCGCTACCAATCAGACGGCCAACTCGACACTCGCTTCGTCTCCCCCCACGGCTACGGTCAGTTTGGCGCGTTTTCGCCGGAGGATGGTTTCTATACCGCCGAGAATTCGATAGTAGTCGATACCGAGAACCAGCGCATGGTGGTGAGCGGGGAAGACGTACAGCAGGGCTACCGACTCCCCTGCCTGCTCGCCCTCTCTGTGAAACCGGTCCAGTAGTACGCCACGGCAGAAGCGGGCAGGCTTAAAGCATTGCCGCCTGCGGCGTATCCGGGTCGCGTTGCTGGCGGCGGAACTGGCCAGGTGGCAGACCGTGGATCTGGCGGAAACGTCGAGAGAAGTAGGCCTCGTCCGCAAAGCCACAGAGCCGCGCCACCTCGCCCACCGGGCGGCTGCCGTTGAGCAGGTAGTTGCGTGCGGCGTGCATGCGCCGCTCCAGCACCAGCTCGCTGAAGGTCTTGCCAATTTCCTTGCGCAGCCAGTGGGTCAGGTAGGTCGGCGACAGGTAGGTGGCGGCGGCGACTTTCTGCAGGTTCAGGTCGGGGTCGTCGATATGCCGGCGCAGGTAGTCGCTCATGCGGCCCAGCGCGGCACGGCGGCTGAGCTGGGCCGCGTTGCTGTCGGCCAGTTCGCGCAGCGGCTCGGCGTACAGGCCGCAGACCTGGCCGATCAGCTGCAGCAACAGGCCCTTGAGCATTTCGCGGGTGCCGAAGCGGCGGTTGGCATCCAGTTCACGCAAGCGATCGAGGATTTGCCGCGCCTGGGCAAAGTCGGCTTCACCCAGG
This sequence comes from Pseudomonas sp. GLN_2, assembly GCF_043106005.1. Taxonomy (NCBI): domain Bacteria; kingdom Pseudomonadati; phylum Pseudomonadota; class Gammaproteobacteria; order Pseudomonadales; family Pseudomonadaceae; genus Pseudomonas; species Pseudomonas sp. GLN_2. Next base: position 21,251 of record NZ_JBICMC010000052.1, read on the forward strand.
CAAAAGTCGAGATGCTCCTGAAAGCGGAACGGTGACAGCTCCGGCGCCTGCAGGATCGACACTTCTTCCAGGTCCATCGGGTCGCAGGCCAGGTGAGGCAGCAGGAACGTCTGGGAGAAATTGATCACCACGAAGTCGCTGTCTGCCGGATGCGGTATTACATGCACCCGGTGCGGCAGGATGAAGGCCAGGGTGTTGCGTCTGAATGGGCGTTGCACGCTGCCGATGTGTTGCACCGTGTCGCCGCCGAGATTGACCTGGATCTGGAAGTACTCATGACGATGCGGCGCGGTCTCGGCGGGGCGCCCGCGCTGGTCGCGGATGTAGAAATCCATCAGCTCGCTGCGCTGCTGCATGACGTAGGTCGGAACCTCACGCTTGGGGGGCATTGGGTTGGCTCCAGTCTTCAAGGATGGCGCTGTCTGGCCCCTTCACGGGCAAGCGCGAAGAGACCAGAGCAGGCGCAATAAGTTGTACGATGTCTAAAGTCATCAAATTAAACCTGTCTGCAAAAAGTCGCGCAACCCTAAACGCCCACAACCCGCTGAGAATGCGACATACAGCTGAAAATACGTGCAAAACCCCACCTTCGGATTTTCTTGGACAGCACAGCCATCCCCCGCCTCGAGCAAAAAAAACGGTCTAAAACCACCGTTGCATTCAATGCGTCGTACGACCACTGTAGAAAAGGGACTGCAGCCCAACCTCTACCAACAACAACAAACGAGGTCGACTCATGTCGAGCACGCCTACCCCCCGCGCCGCGTCGTCGTACACGCTGGACGCGGCCCCTGCCCAGCGCCTGCCTACCCGCCGCCGCTGGTTCATGCTGTCGCTGCTGCTGGTGGCGACCATCATCAACTACGTCGACCGGGTGAACATTTCCATCGCAGCGCCGTTCATGGCCAAAGACCTGGGCCTGGACAAGGTCGAGATGGGCCTGATTTTCTCCGCCTTCGCCTGGACCTACGCGTTGGCCCTGGTACCGGCTGGCTTCATTGCCGACCGCTTCGGCTCGCGCCTGACCTATGGTGTGTCGCTGATCAGCTGGTCGGCGGTCACCGTGGCCCAGGGCCTGGCCAGCGGCTTCGCCTCACTGTTCGGCCTGCGCCTGGCGGTCGGCGCCATGGAGGCCCCGGCTTTCCCGGCCAACAGCCGTGCGGTCACGGTGTGGTTCCCCGCCCGCGAGCGCGGCATGGCCAGCAGCATCTACGTATGCGGCCAGTACCTGGGCACCGCGCTGTTTACCGGCGCGCTCCTGTGGCTGGCGACCACCTATGACTGGCGCCACGTGTTCTACAGCACCGGCCTGGTGGGCATCCTGTTCGGCGTCGTGTGGCTGGTGCTGTACCGCGACCCGCTGAACTGCAAGAAGGTCAGCAAGGAGGAACTGGCCTATATCGAGAACGGCGGTGGCCTGGTGAAGAGCAGCCAGCAACGTACCCGCTTCGACTGGCGCCAGGTTGCCGAACTGTTCCGCTATCGCCAGGTCTGGGCGATCTGCCTGGGCAAGTTCGCCAGCACCTCGGCACTGTACTTCTTCCTTACCTGGTTCCCCACCTACCTGATCGAAGAACGCCAGCTGACGCTGATCAAGGTCGGCATCTTCGCGGTCATGCCGTTCATTGGTGCCACGGTCGGCATCCTCCTGGCGGGCATCGTCTCCGACCTGCTGATCCGCAAGGGCTACTCGCTCTCGTTTGCCCGCAAGCTGCCGCTGGTGGTGGGCTCGATGCTGGGGATGTCGATCGTGCTGGTGAACTTCACCGACTCCAATGTGCTGTGCATCGCCGTCTTGACTCTGGCGTTCTTCGCCCAGGGCATCGCCTCGTCGTCGTGGGCTGCCGTCTCGGAAGTGGCGCCAAAGGAACTGATCGGCCTGACCGGCGGCATTACCAGCCTGGCGGCGAACATCGGCGGCATCGTCACACCGATCGTGATCGGCGCCATCGTACACGCCAGTGGCTCGTTCGCCATGGCGTTCTGGTTCATCGGTGGTGTGGCGTTGATGGGCACACTGTCTTACTCGCTGCTGCTTGGGAAGCTGTATCGCATCGAGCTGAAGACTGCGGGCTGAGCCTGGGAGTGTATTGACAGTACCGGCCTCTTCGCGGCTAAAGCCGCTCCTATGGGGGGACGGTATTGCCCCTGGGTTTGACGCTATCCCTGTAGGAGCGGCTTAAGCCGCGAAAGGGCCGGTACAGGTGCCTTGGATAGTCCAACCCAACCCCGCTTTCGTCCAACTTTGCCGGCCAGCCGCTGGATACGCTGACCACTCCAGTACGGAGGATCCACCCCATGACCTACCTGTTCAACCCGCCGGCCATCGTCAGCCTGCCGATCCGCGGCAGCGATGTACGCTTCCCGGTCGGCCGGGTGTTCTGCCTCGGCCGCAACTACCCGTGGCCGGAATCCTACGGCGCGGCGCCGCAGGAGCCTGTATTTTTCATGAAACCGGCAAGCAACGTGGTCGAGGCGCTGGGCGAACTGCCCTTCCCGCCGCAGACCGACGAGTTCTGCCACGAAATCGAGCTGGTCGCGGCCATCGCCAAAGGCGGCGCCAACATCGCCCGCGAGCATGCCCTGGAGCATGTGTTCGGCTTTGCCGCCGGCCTAGACATGACCCGTCGCGATCACCAGCGCAAGGCCAAGGCCGAGGGCCTGCCGTGGGAAGGCGCCAAGGTGTTCGAGGCTTCGGCGCCGATGACCGCCATCGTCCCCGCCAGCGAATGCGACTGGCCGCTGGATACGTCGCTATGGCTGCAGGTCAATGGCCAAGAACGCCAACGTGCACACCTCAGCCAGCAGACCTGGGCATTGGCCGAAGTGATCAGCAGACTGTCTCGCCAACTGCCGCTGCGCCCGGGCGACCTGATCATGACCGGCAGCCCGCCCGGTGTGGCACCGCTGAACCCGGGCGACACGATACACGCCGGGATCGACGGTATCGGCGAACTGCACCTGCACGTCGGTCCTCGCCCTGCCGGGCATACCGTCAACGCTGCCTGAACCTGTTGGAGCCTATCGATGAGCCAAAACAAGAAAGTCGCGCTGGTCACCGGTGCTGGCAGTGGCATCGGCCGTGCCGTCGCCCTCGCCCTGCTCGAGGACAACTTCAGCCTGGTCCTCGCCGGGCGCCGCGCCGAACCGCTACAAGCCGTCGTCGAGCAAGCGCAAGCCGCGGGTGGTGAGGCCTTGGCCGTTCCCACTGACGTGCGCGATGAGCAAAGCGTCGCGCACTTGTTCGCCACCATCGAGGAGGTGCATGGCCGCCTCGACGTAATGTTCAACAATGCCGGCATCAACGCCCCCGCTGTACCCGTCGACGAGCTGCCGTTGGAGAACTGGCGCAACGTCATCGCCACCAACGTCGATGGTGTATTCCTGTGCGCTCGCGCCGCCTTCGGCCTGATGCGCCGCCAGCAGCCGCAAGGCGGGCGGATCATCAACAACGGCTCGATCTCGGCACACACCCCACGCCCGTTCACCGCACCTTACACCGCCAGCAAGCATGCGGTGCTGGGCCTGACCAAGGCGCTGGCGCTGGATGGTCGGCCTTACCACATCGTGTGCAGCCAGTTGGACATCGGCAACGCCCTGACCGAGTTGTCCGAGCGCATGACCCGGGGTGTGCGCCAGGCCAATGGCGAGATCGCCGCCGAGCCGATGCTCGACGTGCGCCATGTGGCCGATGCGGTGCGCTACATCGCAGCGCTGCCGCTCGACGCCAACGTACTGAACATGACCGTGATGGCCAGCAACATGCCGTTCGTTGGCCGTGGCTGATCCCTGTTTATGATGGAGTGACCGATGAAACCAGAAATCCTGCAACTGAGCCCTATCCTGATCCCGCAGATACGTGAGCGCCTGGAACAGCTGTTCACCGTACACCGTTACTACGAACAGGCCGACAAGGATGCCTACGTCAGCCAGTATGCAAACAACATTCGGGGCGTGATTACCGGCGGCCACACCGGCATCAGCCAGGCGCTGATGGCGCGCCTGCCCAACCTCGAAGTGATCGCCGTCAATGGCGTCGGCACCGACGCGGTAGACCTGGCCTATGCCCGCGATCGCGGCATCCAGGTGACGGCGACCATCGGTGCGCTCACCGAGGACGTCGCCGATCTTGCCATCGGCCTGCTGATCGGCTTGTGCCGGGGGATCTGCACCGGTGACCGCTTCGTTCGCGCCGGCCGTTGGGCCACCAGCAGCACGCCGCTGGCACCGCTGCCACTGGCCCGGCAGGTGTCGGGCATGCGCGTGGGCATCGTCGGCATGGGCCGGGTCGGTCGGGCGGTAGCGCAGCGGGCGGCAGCCTTCGGTTGCCCGATCCGCTACACCGATCTCCAGGCGCTGGATGTGCCCTACGGGTTCGAGGCAGATCTGCTGCAGTTGGCCAAGGACAGCGATGCGCTGATCCTCGCAGCGGCGGCTGACAAGGGCGAGGCGCTGATCAATCGCGACGTGCTGCGGGCGTTGGGCGCCGAGGGGTATCTGATCAATATCGCACGCGGCAAGCTGGTGGATGAACCCGCGTTGGTCGCGGCATTGCAGGCCGGCGAGATCGCTGGCGCGGCGCTGGATGTGTTTGCCGATGAACCGCGAGCGCCCGAGGCGTTGTTCGAGCGCGAAGATGTAGTCCTGCAACCGCATCGAGCCAGTGCCACGGTACAGACACGCACGCGCATGGGCGAGATGGTGGTAGCCAGCCTGGTGGATGTGTTTGCCGGGCGCACGCCGCAGGGGTTGGTTATCTAGTCGGCTTGTGCTGGCCTCTTCGCGGGAAGGCCCGTACCCACGGGTGCTGCGCCGTATTTGAAGGCGGTGCAGATTCCGTAGGCGCGGGCTTGCCCGCGAAGAGGCCGGCACAGGCAGCAAAGGGGTATCAGGCCACCGCCAGCTCCACCGCCTCCCCCTTCAACCGCACCGGCCACACCCGCAACCTCTGCCCGGCATCCTCCAGACACTCCCCACTCAGCAGGCTGAAGTGCTGCTTGTACAACGGCGCTGCCACCACCAGCTCACCTTGCACACTGCCCACCAGCCCGCGGCCGATGATGTTGGCGCCGGAGCGTGGGTCGCGGTTGTCCACTGCATACAGCGGCTGGGCCTGCCCCGGCAGGTAGAACAACGCCACCTGGGCCCCATCGAACCAAACCACGACGCCGGAGTCGGCCACCAGGTCTTGTGCCTGGCACACCGGCTGCCAGTTTTCTTGCGTGTTCACAGCAGCATTGGCCAGGTTCATCAGACAGCCTCCTCGACAGTTGGGATCAGGTGCAGCGGTGCAGCGGGCCGGCGTTGTTCGCGTTCGCGCACGAAGTGCACGTCCGGGTCAGCGCGTCGGTCGTTGACGAAGGTGCGGAAGCGCTTGAGCTTCTCCGGGTCGTTGAGGGCATTGGCCCATTCGCATTCATACTGGTCGACCACATGCTGCATCTGCGCTTCCAGCTCGTTGGCCAGGCCCAGGCTGTCGTCGATGATCACCTGCTTCAGGTAGTCCAGCCCGCCTTCCAGGTTTTCACGCCACACCGAGGTACGCTGCAGCTTGTCGGCCGTGCGGATGTAGAACATCAGCACGCGGTCGATCAGGCGTACCAGGGTTTCGTCGTCCAGGTCGGTGGCGAACAGCTCGGCATGCCGCGGGCGCATGCCGCCGTTGCCGCACACGTACAGGTTCCAGCCCTTGTCGGTGGCGATAACGCCGATGTCCTTGCTCTGCGCCTCGGCGCATTCACGGGTGCAACCCGATACCGCAAACTTGAGCTTGTGCGGGCTGCGCAGGCCCTTGTAGCGGTCTTCCAGGCGCAGGGCCATGGCGACACTGTCCTGCACGCCGTAACGGCACCAGGTACTGCCCACGCACGACTTCACCGTGCGTGTCGACTTGCCGTAGGCGTGGCCGGTTTCGAAACCGGCCTCGATCAGTTCGCCCCAGATCAGCGGCAGCTCGTGCAACTGGGCGCCGAACAGGTCGATGCGCTGGCCACCGGTGATCTTGGTGTACAGGTCGTATTTCTTGGCCACCTGGCCGATGACGATGAGCTTGTCGGGGGTTATTTCACCACCGGGAATGCGCGGTACCACCGAATAGGTGCCGTTTTTCTGCATGTTGGCCATGAAGGTGTCGTTGGTGTCCTGCAGCGGTACCAGTGCCGGGTCCATGATCGGCTGGTTCCAGCACGAGGCGAGAATGTTGCCCACCGCCGGCTTGCAGATGTCACACCCCAGATCGCCCTTGCCATGGCGCTCGAGCAGTTCACTGAAGGTGCGGATACCCTCCACCCGCACCAACCCGTACAGCTCCTGCCGGGTGTAGGCAAAGTGCTCGCACAGGCTCTTGTCCACCGCCACGCCGCGGGCCGTCAGTTCGTGCTCGAAGACTTGCTTGAGCAGGGCCGCGCAACCGCCGCAGCCGGTCGCGGCCTTGGTGCAGCCCTTGACCGCAGCCAAGTCGCTACAGCCACTGTCGATCGCGGCGCACACCGCCCCCTTGCTGACGTTGTGGCAGGAGCAGATGGTCGCGCTGTCGGGCAGCGCATCGGCGCCCAAGGCCGGCGCACCACCGCCTTGCGGCAGGATCAGCGCTGCCGGGTCGGCCGGCAGGGCGATGCCGTTCTGGGCGTACTGCAACAGGGTGTCGTAATAGCTGTTGTCACCGACCAGCACCGCGCCGAGCACGTGCTTGCCGCTGGCATCCACCACCAAACGGCGGTAAGCGCTGTTGGCTTCATCGATGAAGCGATAGCTGCGCGCGCCGGGCGTGGCACCGTGGGCGTCGCCGATCGAACCGACATCCACCCCCAGCAGCTTGAGCTTGGTCGACATGTCGGCGCCGGTGAACGCCACCGCCGCCTCGCCCATCAGCAGCCCAGCCAGGTTGCGCGCCATGCTGTAGCCCGGGGCGACCAGGCCGAACACGCTGCCGTTCCACGAGGCGCACTCGCCGATGGCGAAGATGCGTGGGTCGCTGCTGCGGCAGTGGTTATCGATGACCACGCCACCGCGCGCGGCGATGTCCAGGCCGCAACCCCGGCCCAGTGCATCCTGTGGGCGGATACCGGCGGAGAACACGATCAGGTCGGTTTCCAGGTGCTCACCGCCGTCGAAGTTCATGCGGTAGCGGTAGGTTTCACCGGCACTGACCGACTGGGTGGCGCGCGACAGGTGCACCCCCACACCCAGCGCTTCGATCTGCGCCTTCAACGCGGCACCGCCCTCGCCGTCCAGCTGTACCGGCATCAGCCGTGGGGCGAATTCCACCACGTGGGCTTCCAGCCCCAGCGACTTGAGGGCGTTGGCCGCTTCCAGGCCAAGCAGGCCACCGCCGACCACCACCCCTCGGCGGGCACCGGCTGCAGCAGCACGAATGCCATCGAGGTCGTCCAGGGTGCGATAGACCAGGCGGGCATTGCCGCTGGAGCCTTCGATCGGCGGTACGAAGGGATAGGAGCCGGTGGCCAGCACCAGTTGGTCGTAGCCATAGCGACCTTCGGCAGTGACGACTTCGCGGCGCTCACGGTCGATCTCCAGCACGGCCTCACCCAGGTGCAGGTGCACGCCATTGGCGTCGTAGAAATCGTGCTCACACAGGGCCAGGGTTTCGGCACAGCTGCCGCCGAAGTATTCGGACAGGTGCACGCGATCATACGCGCGTTGGCGCTCTTCGCCGAATACCCGCACCTCGAAGCGCTGCAGGGCGCCGCGACTGACCAGTTGTTCGACGCAATGGTGGCCGACCATGCCGTTGCCGACGATGACCAGTCGCTCTCGTTGCCCGCTGCTCGCTGTTGCCTTCATAAGCCGATCCTCGATCAAAAAAAAAGCGCCTGGAGCCGAAGCTCCAGGCGCCTTTGCCTGTATTCATCACGGTAGGGGGCCCGGTTGATCGCCGTTGATCAGTGGGCTTTGTTGTATCCAAGGTTAAGCAGGGAGCGTGCCAATCGGGTTGCCTAGGTTGCGTGAGTTGCCTGGGTTGCCTGTGTCGGCCTCTTCGCGGGTAAACCCGCTCCTACACTTGCGCTGGGCCCGCCCAGCCAATGCCCATTCAAGGTGCACAACACCCCATCTTGGAGCACTTCAGTACACATCGCGCCGATAACGCCTGGCCTTGCTCAAGCCTTCGACATAAGCCGCCGCCGCCGCCGCATCCATCCGGCCATGCTCGGCGACGATTACCCGCAACGCCGCATCCACATCCCTGGCCATACGCTGCGCATCGCCACACACATAAAAATACGCCCCCGCCTCCAGCCACTGCCACAACAGCGCACCCTGCTCAAGCATGCGCTGCTGCACATAGATCTTCTCGGCCTGGTCCCGCGAGAACGCCGTGTCCAGCCGCAGGTGCCCCGCCGCCTGCCAGGCCTGCAACTGCTCCTGGTAATAGAAGTCGGTCGCTGCGTACTGCTCACCGAAGAACAGCCAGTTGTCACCTTTTGCCCCCCGTGCCTCTCGCTCCTCGAGGAACGCACGGAACGGTGCAATGCCAGTACCAGGGCCCACCATGATCACCGGCACGCTGTCGTCCTCGGGCAAGCGGAAGTGCTTCGACACCTGCGGGAAGATCGCCACTTTCTGTACCTGCGCACGGTCGGCAAGGAAGCTTGAGCACACGCCTTTACGTTCGCCATAACGCACCGTCGACACCGTCAGATGCACCTGGCCTGGGTGCGCCAGTGGGCTGGAGCTGATCGAATAGAGCCGCGGTTGCAATGGCTTGAGCAGTTCCAGCCAGCTGGCCAGCGACAACTGCTGGGGGAAGGCGCGCAGCACATCGACCAGCTGCCGGCCCCACAGCCAATCTTGCAGCTCGGCCTTGCATTCAGGCTGCAGCAACCGCTGCAGGTCAGGCGCATTGCTGGCAAATGCCTGCAGTTGTTGCGCAGTGACCTTGGCAATTTCCAGATGTGCTTGCAGGGCTTCGGCCAATGGCATGGCGCAATGACCTTTAAGCTCGACCATCGCCTGGCCATCGAGCTGCATCAGCGTCAGCAGCTCTTCTACCAGGGCCGGGCAGTTGCGCGGCCATACGCCCAGGGCATCGCCGGCAGCGTAACTGAAGCCGCTGCCGCTCAGGTCGAAGACCAGCTGGCGGGTTTCCTTGCTGGCGCCGGGGCCATTGAGCAGGCGGTTTTCCAGTACGGTGGCCATCCAGGGTTGCTGCTTGCTGAAGGCCGATACGGGTGCAGGTTCACTCGCCGGAGGTGGCGCCGCGGCAGTGCCCAGTACAGGTAATAACGCTTCGAGCCAACTGGCAAAGGCTTCGTCGAAGTCTGGCTCGCAGTCCACCCGTTGCAGCAGGCGCTGCCCTCCCAGCTCGGCCAGGCGCTGGTCGAGCTTGCGGCCAAAACCGCAGAACTGGTCGTAACTGGAGTCGCCCAAGGCCAGTACGGCATAGGGTAGCCCGGCGCAGTGGGCGCCCTCCTCGCCCTGCAAGGCCTGCCAGAATGCCGCGCCGCTGTCGGGCGCGTCGCCATCGCCAAAGGTGCTGGCGATCAACACCACACTGGCAACCCCCTGCAGCTGGCTTGGGCTGACCGCCTCCAGGCAGCTGAGTTGCACGTTCAGACCAGCATCGCGCAGGCGCGCGGCACAGCGTTCGGCCAGTTGCTCACCATTGCCGGTCTGCGAGGCCCACAGCACCTGATGCCATGGCGCGGCCTGTGCCGCGATGGGCGCAGTTGCAGGCTGGGCGAACAGCCCGGCCAGCAAACCGTCGACAAACAAACGACGGCTGGCAGCCAGCGGCGCACTGGCCGGCAGGCGGGGTACGCCCTCGGCGCGGGCCTGGTCCAGGCCCAGCAGAAAACCTTGCAGGTAATGACGCTCTTCTTCGGCCAGCACCGGAACCGGCAGGGTGTGCAGACCAAGCAGACGGGACAGGGTGGCGGTCGGCATGCGGACAGGCTCTACAGTGGCAGTGTTCAGATCAAGGGCGTCGATGCGCTCGCCTGCGACCCGCTCCAGGGCTACGGCGCAGTGTTTGAAGGCAGGCTGTAGCGACAGCGGGTCGACCGCATCGCAGGTCGCGGCATTGATCGCCAATTGCTCGCCGATCAGGTCATTCCAGTGAAACGGCGCAAAGCAGTTGCCCGGCATGACCCGGTCACTGATGCGCGCCGGCAACACGGCGTGCCCCCGGCGCGAGCGAACGGCTACCTGGTCCTTTTCAGCGACACCCAGCCGGGCGGCATCCTCGGGGTGAATCTCGACGTAGGGGCCGGGCTCCAGCTTGTTCAGTGCCGGCACCTTGCCGGTCTTGGTCAACGTGTGCCATTGGTGCTGCACACGGCCAGTGTTAAGCACCATGGGGTAGTCATCGTCCGGCACTTCCGCTGCCGGCAACCAGGGCCGCGCAAAGAAGCGCGCCTTGCCGCTGGCGGTGGGAAAGGCCAGTGCCGGCCGCCTACCCCGGGCATCGAGCAGGAGCGCCTGGCTGCTGCCGTCGTTGAGGTAGCGCAGCGGGCTACGATGCTGCTCGCTGCCCGGTGCACAAGGCCACTGGCGCGGCTGTGTCCGCAATTCGGCATAGCCGATACCGCGCAGATCATAACCGGTTGAGGGGTTGTGGAAGCGGCGTATTTCCTCATACACCGCTTCGGCATTGGGGTAGTCGAAGGCGTCGGCATAGCCCATGGCACACGCCACGCGGGCAATGATCTGCCAGTCCGGCAAGCTTTGCCCGGGGGGCTCGACAGCGCGTGGCATCAGGGTCAGGTTGCGCTCGCTGTTGATCATCACACCCTCGCCTTCGGCCCACAGCGCGGCCGGCAGCAGGATGTCGGCGTAACGGTTGGTTTCGGTGTCGAGGAAGGCGTCCTGGGTAATGACCAGTTCGGCCTTGCGCAGGCCGTCGATCACTTGCTGGCGGTTGGCGACACTGGCCACCGGGTTGCTGCAGATGACCCAGCAGGCTTTCACTTCACCGGCTTTCATCTGCCCGAACAGCGCCACCGTACCCTCGCCGCCCTCGCTGCGCAGGCTGCCGGGTGGCAGTTGCCACTGTCGTTCGACGAACGCGCGGTCGTCGTCCACCAACGCTGAGCGCTGGCCTGGCAAGCCGGGGCCCATGTAGCCCATGTCGCGGCCGCCCATGGCATTGGGCTGGCCGGTCAGCGAGAACGGGCCGCTACCGGGGCGGCAGATGGCACCCGTGGCCAAATGCAGGTTACAGATGGCGTTGCTGTGCCAGGTGCCGTGAATGCTCTGGTTCAAGCCCATGGTCCAGCAGCTCATCCAGTTGTTGGCGCTGCCGATCCATTCGGCGGCCTTGATGATATCGGCCTCGGCCAGCCCGGTGATGGCGGCGACGCGCTCGGGGGGGTAATCGTCGAGGAAGGCCGGCAGTTCGTCCCAGCCTTCGGTGTGGCGGGCGATGAAGTCGGGGTGGGTGCGGCCATTGCGATGCAGCAGGTGCAAAAGGCCGTTGAGCAAGGCCATGTCGCTACCGGGGCGCACCTGCAGGAACAAGTCGGCCTTGTCGGCCGTGGCGCTGCGCCGTGGGTCGACGACGATCAACTTCGCACCGGCCTTGACCCGATCAAGCAGGCGCAGGAACAGGATCGGGTGGCAGTCGGCCATGTTGGCGCCGATCACCAGAAATACGTCGGCGTGCTCGAAGTCCTGGTAACTGCCAGGTGGGCCATCGGCGCCAAGCGACAGCTTGTAGCCACTGCTGGCGCTGGCCATGCACAGGCGCGAGTTGGACTCGATGTGGCGCGTACGGATAAAGCCCTTGGCCAACTTGTTGGCCAGGTACTGGGCCTCCAGCGACATTTGCCCGGACACGTACAGCGCCACGCCATCCGGGCCGTGCTGGTCGATGATGCTGCGCAGACGCTCGGCGGTGGCAGCGATGGCCTGGTCCATGCTGGTGCGCACTGGCGGCTGACTGCGTTGCTGGCGCACATAGGCGTCGGCCATGCGCCCGCTGGCACTCAGTGGCAGGTGTGCGGTGAGGCCTTTGGTGCATAGGCGGCCAAAGTTGCTCGGGTGCAGCTTGTCGCCGCTGATCTTGCCGACCTTGCCATCGGCAACGCTCATGACGATGCCGCAGCCCACGCCGCAGTAGGGGCAGACGCTGCGTACTTCGCTGTTGGCCATGGGCGGGCTCCTGTGGAAAACGCAAAAAGGCGCCGGCTGCCCCGGCATGCTGATGCAAGCGGGGCAACACGGCGCCTTTGTCGTGAGGTTTTGCGGGCTGTCGACGTTGATAGCCCTGGTGAGGAGGCTTCAGCAAATAGTGGGCCAGGTGCACGGAACAGCTTTTTGTGGGGACGGCCTTGTGTCGCGATAGGGCCGCAAGGCGGCCCCCGAATTTCAGCTTTTATCCCTGTATTGCCGGGGCCGCGTTGCGGCCCTATCGCGACACAAGGCCGCTCCCACAGGGATCGCGCCCGCTTTTAGAAATTGAGCAAGACAGTTGCTCCCACAA